>JACQXR010000027.1 GCA_016208585.1 candidate division TA06 bacterium
AGGCGCCAGGCTTCCTGGAACTTTTTTGGCTTCCTCTTGCTTCATTGATCGTAGTTCCTTTACATATTGAAAGCTATTATCTTACCATCACCAGCGAAAAACCGCAACCGTGGGTGTACGCTTTTATTGCAAAGTTAGCAAATAATGATTTAATTTGAAATTATTAAATCCCCATTATTATCAGTTTTTACTTTTATCTTTTTTATAACCTTTTGTTTTATTTTGCCGCTTTGGTCCTTTTTAACAACCTGACTTACATGAAAGTTGTCTGAAACCTTGGAACAAATCTTTTTCACATATTCTTTAGTTTCCTGATACGGCGGGATGCCGCCATACCTCTCCACCGCCCCTGGCCCGGCATTGTAGGCCGCCAGGGCCGATTCCAAGGCCCCGAACTTATCCAGCATCTGCTTTAAATACCTGGCGCCGGCGTCTATGTTCTGTTCCGGGTCAAAAGGATTGCTGACCCCCAACTGCCAGGCCGTTTGCGGCATCAACTGCATCAGCCCCTGAGCCCCCTTGCAGGAAAGCGCCCTGGGGTTGTACTGGGATTCTGCGTCGATCACCGCCTCCAGCGCTTGCGGGCTTAGCGCATATTTCTGGGAAGCGGCATTTATCAGGTTCTGGTATAAAACACGATTATTCTTTTTAAGCTGCCTGACGCAGGCAAAGTTTGCCCTGGGAATATTGGAAAGCAACAATCCGTCTTCCAATGCGCTGGTGTAGACCTGGCCATAGACCAGGGAGCTAAGAGTCAAAATTATTATTATTATTAAAGATGTTTTCATGGTTCAACGTAATCCGTATTTTCAATCAAAGGCGGCGGCAACCGGAAATCACGCTCAACTCTAAATTGCTGCACGCCCTTTACCACTGTCATCTCTATCTTAAGCCATTTTGCCCGGTCCAACTCCCGGCACCAAAGCGCGCCGCTGCGGTTATCATCCAATTCCTCGAACCATTCCCGGGCGGTATGCAAACCGAGCGAATCGGGACCTGGCGCAAAGCTGAACAGGCAGTCCGTTACCCTGGCGCCGCCGTCAAGGCATTTTTTACCATTCCAATAAAGCATGCTGTCCTTGATCTGCCAGACGATCTTGACGGTGTCATCGTCGCTCCCGGTAAAAGATATGCCATTGGGCTTGCCCCAGCTCCAGCCAGCGGCATTTTTTAGCGCCGATTCGATCTCCCCGGCCATTTCCTGTGCGGCATTGAATAGCTCGTGCCGGCGCTCCCGTTGATCCATGGTCCTTTTGATCCGCACGAACAGGCCGAATACCACGGCCATCACTAAGCTGAAGATGACCAGGGTCTGTATCAGTTCTATCAGCGAAAATCCTTTTTGCCGGGAACGCATCATCACTGGCCTTTCAACGCAGTCAGTTTTGCCATAAGCTTTTTACCGTCCCAGGAATAGACGCGCACCCGTATCTCCAGGGGATCGGTGCCATTGGCCGGCTCCCCAATTTCCTGTCCGTCAATGGGGTCAATTACTATCACCCACTGCTTTCCGTTGGCGTTCACGGCCGAGGAATCATCCTTTATGTTGTAGGGGGACACTTCCGCCGCCAACAACCGGTCCATGGTCTGCCGGGCCACGCTTAAAGCCAACCTGGATTCGATGGTGTTTTCATCACGCTTGAGTTGCCCCGATAAAAACCCCGCCAGCGGCAGGATCAAGATGGCAATTATGGTTATTGCCACCATCATTTCTATTAAGGTAAATGCCTTTTGACTGGATGTTGATTTCAGCTTCATAGGTAACAATACTTAAACCCTTGAACGTAAATTACTGTAGTATGGCTTTTTTCCGTTTAGCTTTTCGCCCCCAGAACTGCCGCCAGCAGTAAGGCTTTCTTCATGGGTCCGCTATCGGCCTTGTTCTGCCAGGCGATGTCCAACGCCGTGCCGTGGTCCGGCGAAGTCCTTAGTATTGGTAGGCCCAAAGTAATGTTGATGGCGCCGCCCAAAACCTTCAGCGGCAGCAGGCCCTGGTCGTGGTACATGGCGATCAGGGCGTCTAATTTTCCCTGCCGGATGAGATTAAAGCCCAATTCGGAAGACCACGGCCCCGATACCGCACAGCCCGATCTCTGGAATGATCTCACCGCCGGAAGGATCACCCTTTTTTCCTCGGAGCCGAACAGCCCGGCCTCCCCGGCATGAGGATTAAGCCCTAGCACCCCGATTCTGGGGTTCTTGATGCCCCACCAGTTTTTCAGGGCTTTTTGGGTCAGTTCTATCTTCTCCCTGATGACAGCCACAGTCAGGGTTTTGGGAACCTGAGAATAGGGTTGATGAATCGTGGCCAGAGTTACCTTGATGTTTCCCGAGGCGAACATCATGCCGAAATTCTTGACCCCGCAGATCTCCGCCAAAAGCTCGGTATGCCCCGGCTGTTTATAGCCGGCCTGACGCAGGGCCAGCTTGGAGATGGGCGCGGTGGCCAGGGCTGATACTTGGTTATCCAGGGCCAAAAGTGCCCCGGCTATGATCGAGCGGGCCGCGATGCCCCCGCTCTGGGCTGAGGGTTTTCCAGGAGTCGGGAGAAATTTTTTGCAATAGATGTCATGGATCTCCAGCCCGGCTATCTTGATGCCCGCGGCTTTGGCCGCCTGCTCCCAGATATCCTGGGACCCGACCAGCACCGGGCGGCAGTGCTTTATGATCTCCCGGTCGGCTGCGGCCTTAAGGGCGATCTCCGGACCGATCCCGGCCGGGTCGCCCATGGTTATGGCTATGAATGATTTCATGGTTCTTTCTTTTTTGTTGGGGCAATTCACGTGTCCGGCGTAGCCATAGAATTGGCGTAGTTGGATGAATTGCCCTTACTGTGCCCACCGCACTTACCAACCATTTCCAACATTTCAAACCGTTCAAACGTTTCTAACGTTGTATTGCTCCCTGCCGGACTACTCCTGCGTTTCCAACATTGCCGCGCCCCCTGCCGGACTACTCAAACGATTCTTCCTTGTCCGTGCTTTTATGCAAGTCCTCCTCGATCGTCTGATCCACCATCTCGTCAAAACCCTCGCCCGCTTCGTCGCCCAACTCCCGGCCCATCTTCTTGGCCCAGCGGGCCACCGAGGCCGGGTCGTTCTCGTCCACCCCGGAAAAGGAGGAAGGGTCGGCCAGCCGCTCCATTCTTGACTCCTCGGAACGAAGGGTCCGGAACCGGGACATCAGCCGCTCCAGCTTTTCGCTGCCGCATTTGGGGCATTTAGGGAGGCCATAGGTGGACGGATTTAGGATCAGCAGGCTGACTTTACTTTTGCAGCCCAGGCACTGATACTCGTAAATGGGCATTTCTCAAGTCTCCTTTGAATGGGATATTTCCCATTTTTCAACGATTGCGGCTATGGTCTTGTTCTTGGTCAAAAATCCCTTCCGCTCCTCTTCATCCCTGATGTTCCGGGCCTTGGTCTGCACCTCATTATAGGCCAGTCCCAGGTATTTATCCGACTCCTTCTGCCGGCCTTGCTTTTCCAGGATCCGGCAATGGGTGAAATAACTGTCTTCCTTGTAAACCTCGAAAAGTTCGTGCTTGCCGATTATTTCAATTGCCTGGCTGGAATACTCAAAAGCTTTTTCTATATCCCCGGTGTCGTAATAAATATCGGCCAACGAAGAATACAGGGTGGCTAATTGGCCCTGGTTGCCCGAGGCCAGCGACAGTTCCAGGGCTTCTTTCCCTATCGCCTTGGCCCTCCGGTAATCCTTGGTATTGCCCAGATACCCCACTTTTTGAATGAGATAGAACTCGTAATAGCTGCGGCTTTGGATCTTCTGGCAGATATCTAGCGCCTCGTCTATGTAAACAGTGGCCTTGGGATAATCGTTTTTTATAGAGTAGAGGGTGGCCAGGTTCCCCAGTTTGCGCATCTGGCCGTCCTGGTTGCCGGTGTCCCGTTCTATCTTCAGGGCCTTTTCAAAATTGGCCAGGGCTTGGTCGTGATTTCCCACCGAGGCTTGCATCACCGCAATGTTACAAAGCTTTGATGCCTGGCCGTGGAGGTTGCCCAATGTCTCATCTATCTTCAGTCCCAGATTGTAATGCTCCATGGCTATACTATATTCGGCCTGGTTGAGCATGCTACCGCCCAGGTTATTGTGCAGTGTGCTCTGCTTGGCCAGATCGCCGATGCGCTGGGAGATCGACAGGGCTGAAAGGTAATAGTCCTGGGCCTGCTTGGGCTCGTCGGTGGCCAGCATCACATTGGCAATGGTCATGAACACCAGGGCCAGCGATCGGTCGTCGTTGTTTTTTTGGAAGATCTGCCTGGCCTGATCCAAAACCGACAGGGCCTCCGGATATTGCCCGGTCTTCCAGTAGATACGCCCCAGGCTGGCCAGCGAGCTTGCCAACCGGAGGTCATCCTTGCCGGTTGAATAGATATCTATGGCCTTCTGGGTATGCTCCGCCGCCTGGTCGAAATTGGAAAGGTTCTGATGAGCCGATGACAGCTGTTCATAGGCCTTGGCCAGCATAAAAGAATCCGACAACTTGGCGGCCAGCGATAAACATTCATCCGCCGGCTCCAGCGCTTTCTTATATTCCCCGCGGTAGATAAAAAGCTGGGATAGATACAGTCCGGCGGTCATGGCATAAACGGGATTCCGCTGGGACAGGGAGCGTATTTTCTGGGCGATATCCCCGGCCCGGGCCCGGGCCCCGGTAACGTCGCAGATCTCCCACTGCCGCTGCCAGATGGCAAAGGGTATTCCCTCTTCCAAGCGGTTTCCGGTCAGGGCCTCCTTGACATTATTTATTATCCAGCCGGTGATTTTGTTCATTTTACCAGTATCATCTTGACCGCGATGGCCAGCAAAAATACCCCGAACATCCTCTGCAGCCAGACCCCGGAGATCTTCTCGGCCAGCGCCGCACCCAGCAGTCCTCCGAAGAAAAAGCAGATCGCCATCACCGCCGCCGCCTTGATGTTGACATGCCCGGCCGAATAATAGCGCCAGGCCGCCAGCAGCCCGATCGGCAGAAGCAGGGTAGCCAGCGATGTCCCCTGGGCCTGATGCTGGGAGAACTTGAAAAGCAGCACCAGGGCCGGCACTATCACCACCGCCCCGCCGATGCCGAACAATCCGCTGATCACCCCGGCCAAGGCCCCCAGCAAACCATATCCCAACCAAACCATCATGACACCTCCATTAGTTTTTTATATGCCAAAGGCAGATGGTCCAATATATCTCCCGCCAGCATGCAGTATTCGGTTTTGTTTTCCGCCGCCAGATCCCCGGCTAGACCGTGCAGATAAACCCCCAGCGCCGCAGCCCTTTCAGGGGACAGGCCCTGGGCCAGCAGCCCGGCTATCAGACCCGCCAGCACATCCCCGGCCCCGGCCGTGGCCATGCCGCTGTTGCCGGTGGTGTTGATCCACAAATGTCCCGAAGACCCGGCGATGACGGTGGGAGCGCCCTTCAGCACTATGGTCAGACTATATTTAACGGAAAACTGTGAGGCCGCCCGTATTGGGTCGGCTTTTATCTCGGCGATGGACCATCCGGACAGCCTGGCCATTTCTCCGTAATGGGGAGTTAATACCAGCGGGGCCTGGCTATGAAGTAATTGGCCATTGCCGGACAGGGCATTCAAAGCATCGGCGTCCAGAACAGCCGGGATTTTTATGTTCTTGATCACGGCCTGTACCAGTTCCACCGTTTCCGGATAGGTGGAAAGCCCCGGACCTATCAGGAGCGAGTCGGCCTTGGTCATCAGCGCCTTTATCCTGTCCAAGGCATGCAGCGACAGGGTTTTGGTGCGGGTCTCTGGCATCGGCTTGGTGATCACTTCGGTCAGCTTGGCTTCCATGATATCGCTCAGACTCTCAGGAATGCCCAGATAGACCAGCCCGGCCCCGGAGCGCAGGGCTGAAAGCGAGGCCAGACAGGCCGCTCCGGTCATCCCCGCCGAACCGGCCAGGACCAGCATAGTTCCGCAGCTGCCCTTGTAAGCATCTGGTTTTCTGCCCGGCAGCATCCGCTTTGCTTCGATGGCCTCAATCGTGCCGGCGTTGACTTTCTGCTCATCAATCGCTTTTTGGGGAAAGCCTATGTCTGCAATGGATATTTCTCCAGCCAGGGATCTTCCCGGATAAAATAAAAGCCCCGTTTTCAAAAGGCCCAGGGTCACCGTGGCCTGGGCTTTTACTGCCGGACCCAGCGCCTGGCCGGTTTTTCCGTTAACCCCGGAAGGAATGTCGGCCGCCAGCACCGGCCGCCCGGAAGAGTTGATGGCTTCGATAATCTGCCCCGCCAGCTTGCTTGCCCCGCTTATGCGGTGGTCGGCAGTCCCCTTGAACCCGGTGCCGAAGATGGCGTCTACGGCCAGTCCTGATTTTTTTAGCACTGCCATGAGAACGGACAAGCCCTGCCCGCCCTTGATCTCTGTGATCTTTATTCTGGCTGCCTTGAGCTTTTTGACGTTTGTCCCGGCATCGCCTTTAAGATAGCGCGTAGACCCCAGCAGGAAGACCTGAACTTCGCATCCCTGTTCTTTAAGCAGCCGGGCCGCAGCCAGGCCGTCGCCGCCATTGTTGCCCGGCCCGCACACTAGGCAGACGGACTGCTCCGCTCCCGGAGAATCTGGGGCCAGCATCTCCCGCGCCTTTTCGGTTAGGGCCCGGGCGGCATTTTCCATCAGGGTCAGGCCCGGCACCTTGTATTTCTTGATGGCCCGGGCGTCTATCTCCTGCATCTGCCGGGGAGTGACTACGATCATTTCAGTTCCTCCACTAAAGACTGTCAACAATGTCCTGACACCTGCCACCTCCGGTTTATGTTCCACCAATAGACACAAATTCTAAATTGTCATCAGCCGATCAAAACTCTATCCCAAGCCCGGCATAAATATATCCCCACGAACGGCCCGCTTCAACTACAAAAGCGGTTTTCTCTGTCAGGGGCAGCCTGGCACCAGTTTTGACCAATGTCAGGCCATTCAATCCTTGATTGTAAAGCGAATTAAAATCCCTGATATTCTGTCCGGCTTCAAGGTAAATATCATGGCCTTTTATGTTTTTACCCAGGACCAAACTCAAATCGGGATAAGTGAAAAGCGGAAAGCAGCACCGCAGGCGCAGGCTGCCGTCAAGCGCAGTATTTATGAGCCACTGGTGTTTGACATCCAGATTAAACTGGAACTGGGTTCCTTTTTGCTCTTCATCACTATTGCCGCCCTCATCCAAATTTAAATAAAAAGGACCCTTGCCTGGAAAGAACTCCAGTAACCCTCCCCACTCAATGTTAAGTGTCGAGTCTTTTTTGTTTATGTGTCCAGACCTTACGCCGAACACGACCATCGGATAATTGAGGTTACCTTCGCTTTCCTGAATTACCGCCATTGAGGCGATAGCCCGGGCTCTGTTTTGTACCCTGGCCGTATCAAAAGTGGCAAAGCAGCCGCAAAGAGAAACTGCGCATACAAGCGTTGTGATTATCACATGGATTCTTCGTCGACTCATTTTCAAACTCTCGCAATAAATTATTCGCGTTTTTCGTGTTTTTCACGCCTGCGCGCTATAGCCCCGCCGTTGGCGGGGCGCAAGCGCGGGCAGGGTCCTTATCTTTAGACTTTCTCCATCACCGCCACCGCGATCACATACTCCTTCTCGTGCGACAACGACAGGTGGAACACATTGTCCTTCCCGAACTCCAGCGCCCGGCCGTGCAGTTTCACGGTGGGCCGGCTCTTCTCGTTGTCCATTATCTCTATCAAATTGGGATAGACCCCGCGGTGGAAGCCGGTTCCCAGGCACTTGGATACCGCCTCCTTGGCAGCGAACCGGGCGGCCAGGGCCGGGGCCGGATGCTTGCGGGACAGGCAGAACCGGATCTCGCCCCCGGTAAAAATTTTTTCTAAAAAACGCTGGCCGTATCTTTGGTAAGCCTTTTCCACCCGTTCAACCTTGGCGATATCGGTGCCGATGGCGATAATCATGCTGGTTCGTCAATTGATTGTTTTAGTTTTAACTTGATTGGCGGATATTTTTATCCGGCCCTTAACCTTATAATTTAACATAAAACCTGCAAATGTCAAGCATTATTTAAAGCCAGGTCAGCCTTTTATTGCCATATTTTTGACCGTGTAATTTATGTTGACAGACCGGCCTGTTTTACATTAAACTTGAGCCATGCCCGAAAACCTTTCTCAAAATAGAAAGCCCCTGGCCCTGGTCACCGGCGTCACCGGCTTCATCGGCAGCCACCTGGCCGAAGCTCTGCTTAAAGAAGGGTTCCGGGTGAAGGCCCTGGTCCGGCCCACCAGCGACCTGAGATGGATCAAGGGCCTGGAGATGGAGCTTTTGTCCGGCAGCCTGCATGACAGCAAATTCTTGGAGCAGGCCGCCGCCGGTGCGGATTACATCTTTCACCTGGCCGGTGCCGTCAAGGTAAAAAATCCGAGGGATTTTTATCTTCACAACGCCCAGGCGACGCTGAACCTGGCCAAAGCCGCCGTGGCCACCGCTTCCGGGTTGAAACGCTTCCTGTTTGTCTCCAGCCAGGCCGCGGCCGGCCCGGCAGAGTGTTTGCAGCGACCGGTCTGCGAACGGGACCAATGCCGTCCCCTGTCGAATTACGGCCAAAGCAAACTGCAGGCCGAGCGGGAACTGCTGGGATTGTCCGGCAATCTGCCTGTGACCATAGTGCGCCCCCCTTCGGTCTACGGCCCCCGCGACACCGAGGTGCTGGCCTATTTCCGATGGATCAACCGCGGGCTGGCCCTGCTGCCGGGCTTAAGGACTCGCTACGCCAACCTGATCTATGTTACGGACCTGGTCGGTGGAATTATTGCTCCGGCTAAGGAACAAAAGTCTATTGGAAAGACATATTTTCTGGCCGGTGACCGGGCCTATTCCTGGCAGGAGATATCGGACGCCATCGCCCAAAGCCTGGGGACAAAACCATTGAAAATTCATTTGCCATTGGGGCTGGCCTATTTTTCGGCGCTGATGTCGGAGGCCGGCGCCGCGGTCACTTTAAAACCCGGTCTGTTCACCCGGCAAAAAGTGAACGAGATGGCCCAGCGCTACTGGCTGGTGTCCTCCCAGGCGGCCAAGGAAGATTTTGGATTTAAATGCCGATATGACCTGCCACAGGGAATGGCGGAAACAGCGCTCTGGTACAAACAACAGGGCTGGATATAAACCCTACACTAACGTTTTCAACCTTTTGAACTTTTTCAACCTTTCAAACATTTAGAAAAATGCCCCCAAACCGCTTATATAACGACCTGGCCTGGCTGTGGCCGCTTTGGGAAAAGGTGGCGGACTATAAACCCGAAAGCGCCCGGTTCATCAAACTGATAAACAAGCACTGTCCGAAGGCTAAGGCCATTTTGGACATCGCCTGCGGCGGGGGCAAGAACGACTATTACCTGAAAAAACGCTTTGCCGTGACCGGATTAGACTTAAGCCCGCAGATGATCGCTCTGGCTAAAAAGCTCAACCCTCAGGCCGATTATCATTTAGGCGACATGCGCAGTTTTGATCTGGGGAAAAAGTTTGATGTGGTATTCTTCAACGACGGCATCATCTATATGCGGACCAAGGAGGACCTGCTGAAAGCCTTGAAGAACGCCCGCCGCCACCTTATGCCCGGCGGAGTGATGGCGCTGTACGTGGAGGATTGCCAGGAGCGCTTTGAGCAAAGCAAAACCTCGGTCTGGCGCTCAAGGTCGGGCGGATACGACATCACTTACATCGAGAACGACTATGATCCCGATCCCCGGGACAGCAGTTATGAGATGGCCTTCGTCTATATCATCCGCCGGGGCAAAATATTACGGATAGAGCACGACACCCACACCGCCGGGCTGTTCAGCCTTGATCAGTGGCGCCGGACCATGAAACAGGCGGGTTTTAAAGTGATCGCGGACCGGCCCCAAAAACTGGGGGACGAGCTGGTACAGCTACTGGTGGGGAAAAATATTGAACCGCCAGAACTCTAAGCAAGCCATGATTAATTTAAGTTCTCTTCGTGCCTTGATGGTTAGTATTTCTGAAGGGATTTTTCACTGAAGGAATAATCTTTTTAGACCCTGACATAATTATTATGCTACCACAATGTCTTTGGAATGTCTTTTTATCTGTTGACTTTGCCCTTAAAATATGTTAATTTTATCCGATTATAACCTGATTTGCCCTAAAAGGGTTTGCAACAATTCAACGCTATTTTTAAGGAGACTTTAGGCGGTGAGATTTTTGTGAAGTACCCTGCGCCAAGAGCGCAAGACATCTTGGTTAATTGATTGAAATGAAAACCTTGACGGTTTTCAAACTTTCCCTTCAAGGTTCCCTGTGCCAAGAGCACAGGGTGTTGAAATTATAAAACATTGACTTTGAACCGTAGCTACCCACGGACGGAGCACAAAGACTTACGTAAAACACTCCAATGTCATCGTATCTTCACTTCACGCATTCATCCACCCCGATGTATCGGGGTGGCATTCTACAACACAAATAAAAAACTTAGGCGGGGAGGTTTTTCCATGAAAAGAAAAATATTTTTATTCTTATCGTTAGGGCTGACTGCGTCAGTTGCCCTGGCTACCCAGTTCCCCTTGATAGGAGGCCCGGGGTTGGTTCACCTGCAATCGGCCAAGGCCGGGCCGGGGTTTGGATACCGCAGTCTGGCCGCCGTATCCTCTTATTCCAATCAGACCTTTTACGGCCTGCAGGGAACGGATGACGCCTTCACCGACCTGTGGAGTCACAACTCCATCAGCTACTCCCCGCTACCCGGCCTGGCGGTGATAAGCCAAGGCCTGGCCCACGCCGAGCAGTGGAATATCAAAAATCCCATGCCAGACAGTTTTACTGCCGACAAAAGCCTGGGCTGCCCCGGCGACGCGTTGCTGGCCCTGAAATACCAGTGGGGATTGCGAGACGGACGCTGGGACCTGGGGCTAATGCCCGTGGTCACAATACCCATGAACCGCGCCAAATATCAGGATTCGCCGTCGCAAAGCGGCCAGCTGGATTTCGGCGGAAAATTGCTATCGGACTTCAATGTTTCCGAGCTGACGGTTTTAGTGAACGCCGGGTTTTTAACCCGGGGCGAGGAACGCCCCCAGTTGCCTCTGGGCTTGGGACTGGAGTACGGCTTCGGTCAAAAATTCTCGGCTTTCCTGGAGGCTTCGGCCGAATTACGGCTGGGCGCCCAAAAAGATTCTTTGACCGATAACCAGATATTACGGGGCCGGGGAGCCGACCGGAACGAAATCCGGCTCACACCGGGGCTGCGCTTTGCCCCGGCTTCTTTTCTGGGGCTGAACCTGGGTTGTGATATCGGGTTGAGCCAGGCCGCGGCCCCCTGGCAGTTGATATTGGGATTTGACTTTCCGGCTGCGGCCGGCAGGGCGCCGGTTGCCCCGCTGTGGGGCGCCGTGGCCGGCATCATCAATGATAATTCCACCAGGGCCGCCATCAAGGGCGTCATCTCCTTCCCCGACCAGAACCTTCCGGCCGTCACCAGCGACGCCTCCGGCAACTACAGGCTAAAACTAAAACCGGGCCGGTACAAGGTGCAGGTTACGGCCGACGGCTACCGCACCATCACCAGAGAACTGGAAGTGAAGGCCGGACAGGACGCCGGGTGGGAGCTGGGCCTCAATAAAAAACTGGGGCAACTGACCCTTACTGTTACCGACGCTTCCGGGAAAAGGCCGCTGCAGGCCTGGCTGAACTTTGGCGCCGCCGGCCAGCAGTCATACCGCACCGATCCGACCACCGGCCAGTACCTGGCCCGGCTGGTTCCCGGGAATTACACCCTGACGGTGGGGGCCCCCGGCTATATCTCCCAAAATGTGGCCCTGACCGTCAAGGACAAGGACCATCTGCAGCAAAACGTTTCGCTGCAGCCCCTGGTTCAGGCGGCGGTTCCGCCCCAGCCGGCTGCGCCGTCAGTGGCTCCCATCCCGATCAAACCGAAACCGGTCGCGGCCAAACCGCCGGCGGCAGCCCGGCCTGCCAGGCCGGCAACCCCGGCCGCTCCCAGGATGTCGGCCGAGGAAGTGACCGCGCTTTACAAAAAGGGAGTCCAGCAATTTATGAACGAGGAATATTCCGCGGCCGAGAAAACCTTCAAGCAGGTGCTGGAGGCCGATCCCGGCCACGCCAAGGCCAAGGAGTATCTGGGCAAGACCAGGGACCGGTTGAAAAAATCAAAGGGATAAGATAAGCATATCACCTGTCCTCCAGTCAGCCGCTTCGTCTATGGGCTACGGTGTACCGGCAAACTCTTCCGACCGGTCTTGCATCACCGGCGCCTCATAATACTTTGAGGGAATACATGAAACGGCAGTTTACTTTACTGGGTTTGACGATCTTATGGGCCTCGCTGGCCGGAGCCGCCCGCTACCCGCTTTTTGGAGGACCGGGCCTGATCCACCTGCAGTCGGCCAAAACCGGGATCGGTTATGGAGGCCGCAGTTTGGCGGCCCTGAGTTTCTATTCCGAACAGAACTACTACGGCCTTTCCGGGAATCAGGATGCTTTTCTTGACGCCTGGAGTTACAACACGTTATATTATGTCCCGGTAAAAAACCTGGCCGTGATGGCCGCCGGTATTGCCCATGCCGAACAATGGACCGTGGCCGCACCAGACACCAGCCGGCCCACCGATCAAAGCCTGGCCTGCCCCGGCGATGCGGTGGTGGCGGTAAAATACTGCCTGCCACTGCTGGAGGGGAAAATGGATCTGGGGTTCATGCCCACCCTGTCGGTGCCGATGGACAAGGAACAATACCAGGACGGCCCGTCTCAAACCGGCAAATTAGATTTCGGAGCCAAGCTTTTGACCGATATCAACCTTGGCCGAACCACGGTCTTCATCAATGCCGGGTTTCTGTCGCGGGGAGAGGAACGGCCCCAGCTGCCATTTGGGGCCGGGGCCGAATATTCCTTCAAGGGAAATCTTTCGGCATTTATGGAAATCTCGGGCGAGTACCGGCTGGGCGCTCAAAAGGATTCTTTGACCGACGATCAGATATTAAGGGGGCGGGGAGCCGACCGGACCGAGTTACGGATAACGCCAGGCGTCAGGTATTCCCCCCTGCCGTTCCTGGGACTCAATCTGGCCTGCGACATTGGGCTGAGCAGGGCCACGGCCCCCTGGCAGCTGGTGCTGGGCTTTGACTTTCCCGCCAGGGCGGGCAAGGCTTTATCGGGCCCGATTGGCGGAGCGGTGGCTGGCTGGATCAAAGACCGCGAGACCGGGGTGCCCATGAAAGGGATGATTACCTTCCCGGGATCAAACCTGCCGGGATTGGTCAGCAATGAAGCCGGGGATTACGAGGCCAAGCTGCCGCCCGGCGAATACAAGGTCCACATTTACGCCAACGGCTACCGCTGGCTGGAGCGCAAGATCAATGTCAAAGAAGGCAAGGTGGAGAAATGGGACCTGACCCTGAAGCGGAAGACCGCGGGCTTCAAGGGCAAAGTAATCGATCGGGTCACCGGCCAGCCTTTGCCGGCCGCCGTTTCCTTCAATAGCAGCCGGGCCGGCGACATCGGCAGCGATTCCGTCACCGGGCAATTCGGCACGGTGGTTCCTCCGGGGAAATATAAAATCTCCGTCAGCCTGGAGGGGTACCGGAGTTTTGAAGAGGAATTGACCCTTAAGGACAAGTCCGACACCGAACGCCAGATACTGCTGGAAAGAGAAATAGCGGCCGCAACCCTGCCTCCGGCCCCGGCTTCGGAGAAAAGGACAAAAGAGCCTGACGCTCTGTCTCCGGTCCCGGTTGCCTACCAGCCGTCAGCTGCTTCCGCCCCGGCAGCTCCGGCGGCGGAGAAGCCCAAAACCGCAGCCCCACCGGTTCCCACACCTCGACCCGGCTCGACGCAGGCCCCGGCGGTTCCGGCCGCCGCCAAGCCGGCCAAGATGTCGGCCGAGGAGGTGACCGCCCTATATAAAAAGGGCGTCCAGCACTTCATGAACGAGGAATATGCCGTGGCCGAGAAAATCTTCAAGCAGGTGCTTTCAGCCGATCCCAGGCACGCCAAGGCCAAGGAATATCTGGGCAAGACCAAGGACCGCCTGAAAAAATGATCATTCAGAGCCCCACCTCTATACATCGGTGTAAACTCCGCATGCCCTGAGTGGACCTGTGGTGAGCAACTTGTACTGAGCTTGTCGAAGTAAGCCGAACCAACCGAAGGGACACCAAGCCTCAAAACAAATTTTAAAAATAGGAAATGGGAAATCGTATTTGGTGCCTTTGACTTTGTGGCTGAATAGCAACCATTTAAGGCTTATATGAAAAAAATAGTTCCCGCATTTTACTTGATACTCTCCTTGGCTTTCGCCGCCGCTATCGGAACATCCCAGCAGCAGCCGGACTTTAAAAAAGACAACTTTTACCTGGGCCAAAACCAGCAGCTGGAGATAGAGATCCATGTCTGGGGCGAGGTGAACACTCCCGGGGTCTACCGGGTGCCGGACGGCTCCACGGTGCTGGACGTGATCTCCAAAGCCGGCGGGCCCACCGAATATGCGGCTTTGGGCCGGGTCAAGGTTTCCCATACCCTGGGACAGGTGCCTCGCACCGTAAAGGTCAATCTGAATAAGTACCTGAATAAAGACCGGGCCGATTCCCTGATGGTGATGCGGCCCGGCGATGCGGTGATGGTGCCCCGCAATGCCCGCTTCTTCTGGAAGGACGCTATCTCCTTCATAGCCGACATAGTTGTCATCGCCAACGTCTACTATCTTATCTCCCGGAACCGCTAAGCAGATACGAGTTCCCAGAAATTACCGGGACACAGTTAAGCACGGATCACACTTCCCCGGGCAGGCTATCGGCATATCCGTGTTTTTCGTTTGCCTGGGCTGGACAGAAAACAGCGTCCCAAAGAGATTTGTCTTTTAGTTGAATCTTTAACGTCTTTGATGAGGGCCTTGCATTTGAACCAGGATGTAAAAACCAGGACCAGCGAGTCCAACATTTACGAACTGATAGACCTGTTATGGCGGAGAAGGCTGCTGATAACAGCCTGCCTGCTGGGCGTGATGCTGCCCATCGTCCTGGCAAATTTCACCATGCCTCCGGTTTACGAGGCCCAGACCACCGTCATCTTCGAGCAGAGCCGCGAGCCGCTGCCGGCCTTTGACATCTCCGAGGCCTTCTCCCGCAAAAGCTACATCGTGAACCAGATCGAGGAGATCAAATCCCGCGCCCTGGCCGAGGAAGTAGTGCGGCTGTTGGACCCGGAATACTCCCAGATTCTGCTGCGGGGGCGGGACCGCAACCTGAGCCCGGAACGGCAAAGCTATAAGCTGACCCAGATCATCAAGAATAGCATCTCCGCCGAGCCCATCCGTGATTCCGACGTGATCCTGATTAAGGTTCAGGGCCCTACCCCGGAAGCCGTAGCCCATATCGCCAACCTGGTGGCCGAGGTCATCAAGGAGCGGAGCGCCGCGGTGAAACGTGAGCAGGCCTCATCCACCCGCAAATTCATCGAGGCCCAGCTGCCCTCGGTGGAGGCCACCCTCAACAAGGCCGAGGAAGCCATCAAAAGTTTCAAATCCCAGAACCAGGTGGTCTCGCTCTCCGACGAGGCCAAGGAAATTTTGTCCCGGGCCACCGAAGCCGACAAGCAGCTGATCGTAGCCTCCACCGAGCGCCAGAGCATCGAAGGCCGGCTGACCGCCATCTACGACCAGCTAAAGGCCCAGGGGTCTTTGACCGAGAACAGCCTGGCTTTAAGCGCCGGCTCCATGGCCGACAGCCTGCGCAGCAGTCTGGTAAATCTGCAGATGGAGATCATCAAACTACAGGTCAAAGGATATGCTCCTGACCACCCCCAGATCAAGAACCTCAATGCCCAGATCGCCAATGTAAAATCACGGCTGCTGGAGGAGCTGCAGAAGATCACTCAGAAAAGCGTGCTCTCGCCCATGCCCCAGATCCAGTCGCTTTTAGACCAAATCCCGCCACTGCAGATCCAGATGGCCACCTTGACGGCCCGGGAGCTGGCCCTAAAGACCATTCTGTCGCAGTACGATTTCGGCCTGTCAAAACTTCCCAACAAGGAGCTGCAGCTGGCCCGGCTGCTGCGGGCCAAGGAAGTGGGAGAAAGCGTTTACCGGTTGCTGCTGGGGAAGCACGAGGAGGCCAAGATCACCGAGGCTGGAAAAATCGGCAACGTCAGGGTGATAGACCAGGCCCAGCCTCCCCAGTTCCCCATCAAGCCCCGCAAGGTGCTGAACTTCGCCATCGGGCTGGTGGTGGGAATAACTCTGGGGGTGGGGCTGTCGTTCTTCCTGGATTCCCTGGATAATTCGGTAAAAACAGCGGAGGATATTGAGCATACCTTTGAGCTGCCGGTGCTGGGACTGATCCCGGCCATTCATTCCGAGGACGGTAAAACTTTTCGTAAAAACGGAAATGACGAAGTAGCCCGGATCTCAGCCACCCTGGTGACCAAATACACCCCCCGTTCCCATGTGTCGGAAGCCTACCGTTCCCTAAGGACCAACATCCAGTTCTCCCGGATAGACGACCCATTAAAGACCGTGGTCATCTCCTCGGCCGGGCCTTTCGAAGGCAAGTCCACCTCGGCCGCCAACCTGGCCATCACCACCGCCCTCTCCGGCATCCGCACCCTGTTAGTGGATGCCGACTTGCGCCGGCCGGTGATCCATTCCCTGTTCGGCCTGGAGCGGGAGCCGGGCCTGAGCAACCTGCTGGCCGAACGCCTGCCTTTGGAGAAAGTGGTCCGGCCTTCGGGGATCGAGAATCTTTCCATCCTGACCTGCGGGGCCGTTCCGCCCAACCCCTCGGAACTGTTGGGCTCCCAACGGATGCGGGATACGCTAAAGCTTTTAAGCCAGCAGTACGACCTGGCGCTGTTCGACAGCCCGCCGGTGATCACCGTCACCGACACCGCGGTCTTAAGCTCCCAGGTGGACGGGATCGTGTTGGTGGTCAAGTCGCACGTTACGGATAAAAGGGCCTTGACCAGGGCCAAAACCATTTTGACCAATCTCAAGGCCAACATCCTGGGCGTGGTGCTCAATAAGATAGAGCTCTCCGGGCTGGCCGGCAGTTACAATTATTATTACCATTACAATTATTACTACGTCGATGACGGAACCAAGAAGAAACGCGGCCGTCCCACCAAGTGGTGGAACATTTTGAAGAACTGAACTAACTTTACGATTTAACTTTTTTAAGCATGAGTCCGTCAATATTCCGGGAAAAAGGGTATCGCTTTTATTTCCTCTCTAATGAGGAAGAACGCATAGACATCCTGTTACCTGCGAAACCGGAGAAGCCAAATTTTGGCTTGAGCCCATCGTCTCGCTGGCCGTAAATCATGGATTAAACCAAAGAAAGCTGAAGGATATTCAGAATATCGTGGAGAAACACAGAGATGAGATCACTAAAGCCTGGCAAAAACATTTTATTGAGCGTTGAAAATATCACGCCTTTCGGCATTTGGCTCTTTGTAAAAGAAAAAGAATACTTTCTGAGTTTTCAACAGTATCCTTATTTCAAAGACCAAACATTGAATTCCATACAAAATGTTCAGTTGCTGCATGGTTATCATTTATATTGGCCAGACCTGGATGTTGACTTGGAAATTGATAATCTCGAAAACCCGGGGAAATACAAACTTCGATCCAAACTCCATACACAGATATCAAAAAAGCAACCGCATCCTAAGTTTCCGGTGCGTGATATTCGCAAAAGCCATGCCCTGAGACCAGCCTGATTTTAGTTAAAGATATAAGGACCGTATATAAAAAACCGGCGTATTTATATATACGCCGGTTTTTCATTGCAACTTGCTAAACTTCCCACCTTCATATCTTCCTGAGGGTCTCCTTGACCGGTATCCCTCTCTTCTTGAAATCCTTGATGAACAGCACCGGATCAATCGCCTTCTCCAGCGGCACCGCGCCCCTGGGCGCCAGGCCCTGCGCCAGATGGTGGGCCACTATGGCCGCCGGGAAGCCTGTGGTTCGCTCCATGGCAGTAAAGCCAGTCTGGTCGTCATGGAAGTCTACGATGTCTATCCTGGCTTCAACCTTTTGGCCGTTGAGTTTTCCCAGGGCCGTTACCCGCAGCACAATCAGGTCCTTGTCCCTGGGAAAATCTATGGCTTTGGTGATCAGCGCCTGGCTTAAATGGCGGGGTATCACCCTTTGCCCTTTGACATCCAGCGGGGCCTGGTCGAAGAAGCCAAGTTCCAAAAGAGTCTTGATCTTCTGGTGGTGCCCGGGATAACGCACCGTCTTGTAGTCATACTCTTTGACCTGTCCGGCGAAGGTCCAGGGCGCGGTGGAGGTGCCGCCGCTGGTGACGAAGGCCTCGCACCTGCCCACCGGCTTGGGAAACTCCAAGGCCTCCAGCCCGTCGAAGGCCGGGACCTTGGCCACTTTGCCGTTCTTGACGATGTAGGCCTCCCCGAAATATTCGTTGATCAGGCCTTCCACCGAGAACACTAATTTATAGTTCAGCGGCGGCTTGGGCTTTTGGGGCAGGCCTCCGCAGCGCAAATGGATCTCGCCCACCTTATCCAGCTTGTTGATGAAGTAGGCGGCAAAGGTATTGCCCATTCCCGGCATCAGCCCGGTGTCCGGCACGATGGTGATGCCCTTGGCCTTGGCTTTTTTGTGGAGCGACAGTTCCTTTAGCACCACCCCGGTGTTGCCGCCCAAGTCACAGAAATTGGCCCCGGCCTCCACCGCGGCTTTGGCTACGTCATAATTGTAGTGATATGGCACCGCGCTGACCACGCAGTCGGTCCCGGCAAACAGTTTTTTGAGTGCGGACTGGTCTCCGGCATCGGCTTTGACCGCTTTGGCTGCTTTCGCTATTCCGTGTTTCACCAGTTTGTTGACCCTGGCCGCGCCTTGCTTGGCCAGTTTCAAGTCGTAATCGGCCAAAATGACCGACCGGGCCTGGCAGAATTTTGCCAGATCGTAAGCTATGGCCACGCCCTGGCGGCCTGCCCCTAAGACGATGTATTTGTATTTCATGTTTTGATTATAACCCACGGACTGGTATTTGTCAAAATTATTTTTGTTTTGGTTGCATAATTTGCCCCGGCAATATATAATTGGATTTTGAGAGCCTCTCAATTCTCGACTGTCATCCTGAGGATTCTCCCTTGCCCGGCAAATCGAAGGATGACTCAACGAATTGTTCTCCACCGGACCAGCAAACTATGATGGACAAGTTGCGACAAAAAATCCAGAACCTTAAAAAAGAAACCTACGCCCTGTACCTAGCCTATCAGGATCCAAGAGTTCCCTGGTACGCCAAGGCCGTGGCCGTGGCCACCGTGGCTTATGCCATCAGTCCCATCGACCTGATCCCTGATTTCATCCCGGTAATCGGTTACCTGGATGATCTGCTGCTAGTGCCTTTGGGTATCGCACTCTCGGTCAGGCTGGTGCCCGCCGATATTATGGAGGAATGCCGGCAGAAGACGCATCAGAAGCTGAACGGGGCGAACTCGCTGGGCCGCAAGGCCGCGGTCGTTGTGGTGCTTGTCTGGCTGCTGGCCCTGGCCCTGCTGGCCTGGATGACCATTAAATATTTTGAGAAACATTGATGCTGACATCCCAGAAGATCATAAAGCTTTTAAAGCTCAAGCCCCTGCCGGGGGAAGGCGGCTTTTACCGGGAGACCTACCGCTCGGCATTACCGGTGGAGCTGGGATTCGGGATCAAACGCAGCCTGGGCACCTCCATTTATTATCTGATAACTCCTGAAAGATTTTCCACCCTGCACCGGGTCTGCTCCGATGAGGTTCTTCATTTCTATCTCGGCGACCCGGTGGAGATGCTGTTGCTGTATCCCGGCGGCAGGTCCAGGACCGTGGTTCTGGGGCCGGACATTGAAAAGGGCCAGCACCCGCAGTTCTTGGTTCCCAAGAATACCTGGCAGGGCTCGCGGCTTAAAAAAGGTGGACGATTCGCCCTGCTGGGCACCACGGTATTCCCGGGATTCGATTTCGCCGATTACCGGCAGGGAAACCGCAAAATACTGCTGAAGCGGTATCCAAAATGCAAGCCATCTATAACTGCCCTGACAATAGAATGAAAAGGCCTTGCCTTTTTACATTATCAATCGTCTTGTTGTTTTCTCCGTCTCGGGCCCAAGTCGGTTTTAAAAATAGCCAACTGAGGAACCCCCGGGTGCGGCAGGCTTATACCCAAAAGGAACAGGGGATAAAAGAACTGTTTGCGGGTCATAAACTATCCTATCCGCCAAAGCAGATATTCCTCCGGGTATTCAAGCAGGAAATGCTGCTGGAGCTGTGGGTTGCCGAAACTCCGGGCCAGGCCATGGCTTTGTTGAAAGAATATCCCGTCTGCGCTTCTTCCGGTGATCCGGGGCCCAAGAGAAAACGGGGCGACGGCCAGGTGCCCGAGGGATTTTACCAGATTAATCATTTCAACCCTCACAGCAATTTTCACCTTTCGCTGGGTCTGGATTACCCCAACCGTTCCGACCGTCTTTTTGGTGACCGCAACGACCCCGGCAGTGCTATTTACATCCACGGGGACTGCGTGACCATCGGCTGCATTCCCATCACCGATGAGGGAATAAAAGAGCTTTATCTGATAGCGCTGGAGGCCAAGGCCAACGGGCAGCAGGCCATCCCGGTCCACCTTTTTCCCTGCCGGATGAATGGCACAAGCTACCAGGCGCTTTTGGCGGAAACCCGGGAAAGCCTGAAGCTCCCGGAATTCTGGGCCAACCTGAAGCAGGGTTACGATATCTTCGAATTAAACAAGATCGTCCCCAAGGTGCAAGTTGATCGAATGGGAAAATATCTTTTCAACCAACAATAAAATATCATGTTCAAAAATCTAAGCCTTTCTACCAAAAGGCTGTATCTTCAGATAGCCGCCACTATTGTAACCAACAGTTACTTCCTGGCTCCCTATCTGAAATACCTGCCCTGCCCCTCGCTGAACTGTTACGCCTGCCCGGTGGCAAATTTTGCCTGCCCCATCGGCAGCCTGCAGTACTTCGTGATCATCGGGAGGTTCCCCTTCTTCCTGCTGGGCATACTGTTTTTGTTTGGCGGATTAATCGGACGTTGGAGCTGCGGTTTTCTGTGCCCCTTCGGCCTGTTCCAGGACCTGCTGGCTAAAATAAGAAAGGCCAAATTCAACATGCCGCCCTGGCTGGGCTGGGGGCGGTATGTTTCGCTGGTTGGCGTGGCCATAATAATACCGGCCATCACCAAGGATCCCTGGTTCAGCAAGCTCTGTCCGGCCGGCACGCTAGAAGCCGGCATTCCCATCGTAGGCTGGGCCTTTTTTAAAACAAAGGCATTGGGACAGTATTCCGCCATACTGGGAATGACCGGCTGGCTGTTCTGGGTCAAGATCGGATTGCTGGCCGGGACTATCGCGGCCGCTGTCTACATCAAGCGTCCCTTCTGCCGATTCATCTGCCCGCTGGGGGCCATCTTCGGGATTTTCAACCGGGTCTCGCTGCTGCAGATAACGGTGGACAAGAACAAGACCAACGAC
The DNA here is from genome assembly GCA_016208585.1 of candidate division TA06 bacterium. NCBI lineage: Bacteria > candidate division TA06 bacterium. The sequence goes on from JACQXR010000027.1 coordinate 21,520, forward strand.
AAGACCGACTGCCGCAAGCTCTGCCCGGTGGACATAGACATCGGCCAGGACCCGGCCTCGGCCAAGTGCATCCGGTGCATGCAGTGCACCAAGTGTTCGGGAGTGAATGTAAAATAGCGCTGGGAGCCGAAAAAGCCCGAAGGATAAAATCCTTCGGGCTTTTCTTTTTGCGTGTTTCTATTGTTCAGTAAACCTGAACAGATTTCCGAACATGAAGAACAGTGCCCCGGCCAGGTCATCCCTGGTCTGCCGTCCTCCGCTTTTGCGCAGGTAATCGTTGATGATCTCCCCCCTGTCATCCTTGTGATCATAGGGATGCCGCAGGTTCATCTTCAACCGGCCTACCCGGCCCGAACCGTAATGCAGAATGACCACGGTGCCGTCCTCCAGCACTTCTTCCACCAGTCCCACGTGGGTGATCTTGTCGTAACTGTTTTCCAAGGTATTCTTGAAGAACACCGCGTCGGCCGGCCGGGGCGGCATATCTCTGTAGGCTAAGTTCCGGTCGTTCAGGGTCAGGTACAGCGACTCCGAAAGGGAGCAGCCCTGGCGGACAAAGTTGTATTTTATCCTGCGGCCCATCACGGCATATACTCCGTTGACAAAACCGGAGCAGTCGTTCTTGAACCTTCCGTCCATCTCGGTTAGTCCTTTTGCTCCTATGAGGCTTTTGGCATATTTGACCAGGGCCTGCCGTGTTTGCGTCTCATCTCCGACAGGTTCTTTTCTTGGGACATACGCCGGGGAACAGGACACCGCCAGCACGGTCGTCAAAAGCAAAATTCTCCGACGCCAGCGCCTCATATTTTCCCCCCGAAGGGAACATCTATGCGATATCTGGGTTTGGACATCAAATCCATAAAGGTTGGCTTTGGTATGAAACCGTACACCCCCCGATGCCTATATATTGAGGGTGAACTTTATTTCGGATATTAATGTAATGACCCTTTTATACTCGGAGTATATCCGGAGCCATTCTTTTTCGATGTCCCATTCTACG
>JACQXR010000028.1 GCA_016208585.1 candidate division TA06 bacterium
AAAAAACCGAAGTCAGAATTGGATGTGCCATTCTCAACCGTATAGCTCAAATAGGTATGCCGGTGTCATATAAGGTTGCTGTCTAATCATCGATTTATCAGGGGATGCTGTATCTTTACAATCTTTGCGCAACAAAGCCCTATGGACATACAATTTTTTAGTCCACCGCATCACCAACGTATCGCCATCGTATCACTGCCGGATTCACAATTGACGGGACATTCACACACACCGCTTAAAGTAAAATGGAAATAAGCCAGCTGTTGCAGCATATGGCCCAGCAAGGCGCCTCCGACCTTCACCTCAAAGTAGGAAGCAGCCCCCTGTTGCGCATCTACGGAGACCTGCTGCCTACCCAGATGCCGGCCCTGACGCCCGACGACATCAAGCGGTTCGTGGATTCCGTGCTGACCCCGGCCCAATGGCAGCGTTTTACCCAGGACCTGGAGTTGGACTTTGCCTATACCCAGCCCGGCACCGGACGTTTCCGGGTCAACCTGTTTTTGCAGCGCAGTTCTCTGGGCCTGGTCTTCCGGCTGGTTCCCGAGAAAATCCCTTCGCTGGATGAACTTGGCTTTCCCGCCATTTTAAAGGAGATCGCGCTGCGGCCCCGGGGCCTGGTGCTGGTAACCGGCCCGGCCGGCTGCGGCAAGTCCACCACCCAGGCCTCCATGCTCGACCATCGCAACGCCAACGATCCCTGCCACATCATGACGGTGGAGGACCCGGTGGAGTTCATCCATACCGATAAAAAGGCCATCGTCAACCAGCGGGAGCTGGGCCGGGATACTTTGACCTTTGCCGACGCCCTGAAATACGTGCTGCGCCAGGACCCGGACTGCATCTTGATCGGCGAGATGCGCGACCTGGAGACCATCAGCCTGGCCATCACCGCGGCCGAGACCGGCCACTTAGTGCTGGCCACCCTCCACACCACCGACGCCGTCCAGACTATCGACCGGATCATCGACGTTTTCCCCCTGCACCAGCAGGAGCAGATCCGGATGCAGGTAGCGGTGAACTTCGTGGCGGTGATTTCCCAGATCCTGGTAAAACGGGCTGACGGAAGAGGCCGGGTGGCCGCCCATGAGATAATGACCGGCACCGGCGCGGTGCGGAATCTAATCCGGGAGGGCAAGACCTACCAGTTGCAGAGCCTGATCCAGACCAGCGTCAAGCAGGGCATGTGCACCCTTAACATGTCGCTGGCCTCGTTGTTCCGGAGAAAATTGATAACCCTGGATGAGGCCTTGAGCAAATCCACCGACCCCGAAAACCTCCAGCAGATAATGAGGTCCCAGTAGGCATGGCAGCAGCAGAATAAAAAAGGCTGGCGCAAAGCGCCAGCCTTTTTCCGTGAAAAATGTTTTTTGGGCGGTATACCCTTGTCTCCGTACCTTGGTGGCTAAATATCACTCCAGATACAAACTTACCGCCCCCACAAACGACTGCTGCCACCGGTTGGTGGCCAGATCCAGGGTATTGACCACCGCCCCGTCGATCAAAAACTTTTTATAAAGATACCCCACTCCCCCGGTCCAGACGTAGTCCTCCTTGGCCGCTTTATATATCCGGCTGTAGCCCAAACGCCCGGAAACCGCGCCGTAACCCGGCAGGGCATATTTATATTCCCCGGCCAAAGAATAACGGAACGGAGGAGTCCCGCTGCCCAGATATTTCTCTATGGCCCCGGATATTTTCGGCAGTTTGTCGGCGACTATGGCCCCGCCCAGCCACAGCTTGGGCTTCAGCTTGTCGTCCTCCACCTTTTTCCAGTAAACCTTGCCCACTATATTCTGGCCGCTGACCCCGAATTTCAATTTTTCGTAATTCCCGTAAAAACCAATATCTATCCCGTAACCTACGCTGTTCTCGTCGATGGTCCGGGCCTTGGTCCATAAAGCGCCGCTCTGGGTCTGGGTGATCTCCAACATCCGGCCCCAGAGGATCTTGGCGGTCAGGCCCATGGCGGTGTTGGGATTATACTCGTCGTTTTGACCGAATACTACGGCGAACTCATCCACCCCGTAGCGCAGGTAATTGCTGACGGAATCGGCGCCCTGGAGAGCAACTGTTTCTTCGGCATGCCTGACTATCGAGCGCCAGGACAATCCCATACCCTTGGCAGCCAGGGCCAGGTAATTGATCCTTTTGGGGCCGGAGAAAAGCGGATCGGACAGCAGGCCTGAAGAATGGGTATAGTTCACGATGAACATCGGCCAGCGCAGGGCTGAAAGCTGGGCCGGATTCCAGTAGATCACCGAGGGATCGTTGTCGATCCCGGCCACGCAGCCGGAAAGCGACAGCGCCCTGGCCCCCACCATCGGCCCCTGATAGCTTTGCCAGTCGATGACCGAGGCGTTCAGCGCCGCAGCCCAAATAGCCAGCGCAGCCAAAATTACAACGGTATTTCTATTCATCGTTTTCCTAATATTATACAGGAACGGGTTTATCCGCAGACGTTGTAGTAAGCGTTAGCCGAACTATTGCGCAGATTAATTCTTACTATACAATTCAGTACTGAGCTTTAACAAATTCAAAATGCTAATTCCGAATCCGCCCAGGCGGGCTAAACAATTTCAAACCATTAAATTACAAAATATCAAACTGTTGAGAGATTTAGACATTTGGGTCGTTGATAATTATTTAGGATTTAGTTTTTAGTTTTACCCAACTTTGGCAACAGCCAAAGTTGGGTCAGTACTTGAACTTCATCCTTAAGCCCAGATTGAACTTCCCCTTGTCGTCCTTCTTAGCCACTATGGCGCTGCGGGTGCCGAACAGGTATTCGGCGGTGAACTCCGTTGACAGGTTCGCAGAAAGCCCCTGGGAGTAGCTGACAAAAACTTTGCGGGTGACGTATTTGCCCAGGGTCACCTGGGCCCCCTTGTCTTCGCCGGTCAGATAGGTTTTCAGCCGCACTACGTCCACCAGCCCGATATTCTTTTGTTGGAGTTTGCCCAAAAGCATGTTGCTGAGGTAATCCACCCCCCGCTGGGTCACCTGGCCGGCCAAATCCCCATTGCCGTTCTCGTCATCCAGTTTGCGGCCCACCGAGATCATGGTCAGGATGTCCTGTTCGGACATGGTGGGGTCGGAAGTGAAGCTAAGTTTTGGCTGGAGAGCCGTTCCCTGGATTTTCAAAAATATCTTCACCTTGCTGGTGCCCCCCTCGGGGGTTGGCTGATCCACCGAGGTCTGGGCCGACAGGTTAAGCTCCGGATTAATAAGGGCCGAGTTGGTGAAGGTCAGCTGGCCCGAGGTGATGTCAAACTGGCGGTCCAGGGCCTTGTAAGTGCCCCGGATGGTCTCCAGCCGCCCCGACAAAAACAAAAGATTTTGCTGCATCCTCACGTTCAGGTTGTCTATCTTCAGCTCGATGTCGGCGTCGTTGTTGCGCAGCCAGATCCCCTGGGGGCCGGTGATGGCCAGGTCCAGATCCATTGGCTTGGGCTCGCCTTCTGGCGGCGGCGGCTCCTCGGCCGGGGCAAAGGGCATGGAGATCAGGGCGGTGTTGACCTTTACATTTCCCGAAATTTTAGGATGATTGACCGTTCCGTTGATCTCGATCCGGGCGTCCACGTTGGCTTCGATGAACGGAATGTTGCGGATGGGCGCCTCGCGGGTGGTGATCAGGAAATACATCTTGGAGGGGATGAATCTTTCCAAAAGGATCTCGCCCCGGTTGATCATCACCAGTCCCTGGTTCTCGGTGGTTCCTTTGATGCCGTCTATCACCAGGCTGTCGGCGTTGAAATGGGCCCTGACTATCACGTCCCGCAGGTACATGCCGAAGGGCCGGAGCACCATCTTGGCGTTGTTGATGGAAAAATCCCCGTTCAGCAGCGGTTTGAAGGGCGTGCCCGAAAGTGCGACCGAAAGATCTATCCGGCCTTCATAGACGCTTAAAAAATCAGCCATGGGAAAAAAGGCCCAGGTGCCGATGTCCCTTAAGCTGACCTGTCCTTCCATCGGCTGATCTAGCAATTTTCCCATCTCCGGGCCCGCCGCCAGGTTGACCGGGATCCTGGCCGAAAGCTCGGAAACGCTTCCGTAGCGGCTGATAGCCAACTGGTTCAGCCGGACCACCCGGTCGGCATAAGCCACGTCCAGGAAGAGATTATCGGCGGTGAACTGTTCAAACCGGAGATTGCCTACATTCAGCTTTAAAGAATATTTTGGCGAGGCCAGGTTGCCGGAACCAGCCAGCTCAAAATCCAGCAGGCCGTGGACGGTTTTATCAAGCTGCATAAGCTCCAGTATCCTTCGGCTGTCAATATCCCGGCCTTTGATATCTACCTGAAAATCTTTATTGTTCCGGTAGTTCCCCGAGAAAAGCAGGCTGCCCCGGCCTAAGATCAGCTTGCCGGGCTTAAGATCGATTGCGCCGGACTTGATGTCCACCGCCAGAGGCTGGCTGTTGGCAATGATCTGGTAACCGGAATTGAAGAAAAGTTTGTAGACTATCAGCGATATGTTCTTTCCGGCCACCTCCAGCTGCCCGCTCAAAAGCCCTTCGGTGATGCTGTCCTTGACAATATGAACGGAAAAACCTCCCCGGTCCAGGCCCCTCAATTCGGCCAGCATCTCGATTTTTTCTATGCTTTGTTTGCCGAATTCTATTCCGGTCAGCGTGAATTTGCTGTCCCCCAGGGGGCTTTTGGCTATTGATTTTACAGACATATTGCCGTCAAAATACAGGCAGCTGATCCCGGCCAGTCCGGCCTCCTTTAATCGGAACGATCCGATGATATCGGGGTCTTTGGTAGAACCCGATACCAGCCCGGTGAAGCGCAGGCGGCCGGCCAGATCCTTCAGTCCGAACAAAGGTCCGAATTGGGCCAGGTCGATCTCGTCGGTTTCCAGTTCCAGGCTGACGGCCTCCTTGTAAATATCGCCTTTGGCCTCCAACTGGGCCTGGCCGCTCCTCAGCCGGATCTGGTCTATTGCGATGTCGGCGCCTTCGGCCCTAACGAAACAGCGAAACTCATCCACCGGGATATCGTTAACCGAGCTGCGGTTCAAGACCAGATCGGCCCTGGCCTTGATTTTTTTAGGCTCCAGTCCCTGGCCCTGCAACTTGAATACGCCGTTGATGTTGGTCTTTAATGCCTTTCCGGCCATCGGCAGCATTGTTCCCAGGTCCACCCGGTTTAAGGAAAGCTGCAGATCGTAGTCCCTGGCCTTCAAATCCAACTGGCCAGTGCCATTGACCGTGCCCGGGCCGGAAGCCAGATCAATGTCCTCAACCAAAAGCATCTGATCCCTGAAACTCAACCGGACATTCAAACGTTCCAGGCGCGCTCCGCCGATACCGCAGGCCGCAGACCGGATATCTACGTTTGCGGACGGGTTATCAAGACTGCCCTTGCCTCCGGCAGTGATGATTATTTGCCCGTCAAAATCTTCGGCTTTCAACCGGGCGGCCCGGGCCACATCGGACATATTGAGCTTAAGCTTGGCCCGGGACAGGCCGTATTTCTTGCTTTTTCCGTCCAGCCATAAACTAAGTCCCAGGCGGCTGGAGCCCAGATTAATCCCGAAACCATCCAGTTTGACTGTGTCCCCGTTGATGGCCAGAGAACCATTTCCTTTATTCAGGGAAAACTTGCGATCGGGAATATAGGCGCTGAAATCCTTTAAATTCAATGATAATTTTGGCCCGCCCATCTTCAGCCCTGCCATCAGGTTTATTTTTTCCACCAGTTGGGAATCCGGGCCCGGGCTGATCATTACCTTTAAGTTACCGATTTCGACGGTAGAAATTTCCAGGGGCGGGAAATTGGTTTTTCCCTTGGGTTTGGTGGAATCCGATTTGAACAAATTGGAAAAATTCCAACTGCCGTCGGAGCGGCGGACCAGCCTGGCCCGGGCGTCATATACTCCCACCTGATTGACGGTGATCCTCCCCTTGGTCAAAGAAACCCAGGGGTGGATGACCACTTTGATCCGGGGGACCTCCAGCATCATTCCGTTTTTCAGGGAGTCTTCCGAGGCCAGCTTCAAGCCATGGAGCACGATGTTCATTGGCAGCTGGACGCTGGCGCTGTCGATGGTGAACTCCCGTCCTAAAACATTGGACAGGGTGAGATCGGCTTTGGTTTTAAGCTTCTCCTTAAAGCTCCGGCTGTTCAAATAAAGCGCCAAGCCGGCCAGAGACAGCAGGACAACCGCGGCTGAAGTGATGACTATTATGTTTCTGGTTTTATGCGGCATCAAAAAGCGTGCCCCAGGTTTATGTATATCAGGCCGCCTTTAAGTTCCATCCGGCCCTCGGTTTTAATCGCATAGTCCAGCCGGACCGGGCCGATCGGGGTATAGAATCTTAAGCCCAGCCCCGTGCCCCCGTGATATTGTTTCCACTTCACCGACTCAATATCGGCCCAGACGTTTCCGGCGTCGACGAAAAGACAGGCCCCGAACATCTTATACACCGGGACCCGCAGTTCCAGGTTGCCGTTAACCAGCATGTTGACGGTGCTGAAAGTATCGGCATAAATCTCGTCCTGGGCGTAACCCCTGAGATTCATGGCCCCGCCCAGTTTCAGCCTCTCCTGGATGGGCACCGGACCCACCCGGTTGAAAGTATAGATTCCCGAAGCTTTGGCGTGCCAGGCCAGGATGAAACTGCGGCCCAGATTGTGGTAAAAGGCAGTCTCCCCGGTGCTCTTGCGGTAATCGTTGGACCCGCCCAGCACCGAACCGGCCTGATCCAGCCTGGCGCTGACATTATAGCCCCGGGTGGGATTGAAGATATCGTCCCGGTTATCGGCCGTGGCGCTTACAAAAACGTCGCTGGTGGTGGTGGTGGTCTCTTCTAAAAATTCGTATTTGTAGCCCAGATAGACCTGTAATATCCGGGTGATGGATTTACCCACCTTGGCTTCGCCGCCCAAACGGCTCAAGGGAGACCAGTAGGACGCCTCATCCCGCTGTCTTTTGTAATAGATGCTCCCGCTGGCTTTCAACGGCAGCGATAAAAAATACGGCTCCAGGTAATCCAAATAATAATCATTGGTATAGGGATGCAGGCCGTCGGTCTTTCCCAGCCCGTATCCGATGTCGGTCTTCAAAGTTATCTTCTGCAGATTGCCGAAGATATTGTCGCTGCCCCACTCCAGCCCTAGCTGCACCCGGTCGGGCTGCTGGTAGCCGAAATTGAAGCCATACCAGCTGTTTTTGTCTTCCTTGACGAACAGCAGCAGGTTTACCGTGTCGGACTTTTCCGTCAGGCCTTCCATTTCAAACCGGACCTCGGTAAAAAGCCCCAGCGAATAGACCCTTTGCTGGTTCTGATAGACCCGGGAAGGCATCAGCACTTCGCCGGAAGAAAGGTTCATCTCCCTTTTGATGACCTTTTGAGACACTCTTTTATTGCCCTTGATGCCGATCAGCCCAATAAAAACCTGCCGCCCTTCGGCAATCCGGTAAACGATGTTGGAAACGTGGCCGTCCTCCGTTTTCATGATCGTGTCCTTTACCGTGGCATAGAGATATCCTTTTTCGGCGTAAAGCGCGACGATGCCGGAAGAGGTCTGTTTAACCGCCGCCAGGTTCAGGGCATCGCCGCTCTTGACTTTTAACAGCGACAGCAGCACTGAATCGGAGTACAGGGAATTGCCCTGGAACTGTATCTGGCCGATGGCCGAAAGCTGCCCCTCGCTGATGGTCAGGGTGTAATCTATCTCTTGGGCCTCTAAATTCACTCTTTGCTCCCGGTTCTGGAACTTGGCCTCCAGAAAACCTTTCTTCTGGTACATATAGATTATCTTGCGCAAATCCTGCTGGAAGGTAAAATCGTCGAACCTCTGCCCCCGCTGGCTGGTCATCTTCCCGGTCAGCTGGCCCTGGGTAAATACGGCGTTGCCGACAAAGGTAACCTTGCCCAGTTTAAGCCTCGGGCCGGTCTCCTCCACCGGTTCCTTGAGCTCGGTCTGCACTTTCTTAGCGCAGCCCCATAGCGCCAGAAATCCGGCCAATAAAATTATGTTGATTCTGTTGAAACGCACGATTTATACCAAAAGTTTTCCGTTTTTCATCAGTCGTTTCCCGTCTAACCAGACATCGGGATTTTTCACGATCCCATCCTGATGGCTGGGGACCTTGACCCTGCCGCCGAACCCGGAGTTGTCGCCAAAGGCGATGTGGATGGTGCCCAAAGCCTTTTCGTCCTCCAGCACATTGCCGGTGATCCTGGCTTGGGGATTTATGCCGATGCCGAACTCGGCGATGTTCCGCCCGTTTTTTCCGTGGGCCGAAATTATCTGCCACAGCTTTTGGGCCTGCCGGCCTTTGCCCACCTCCACCGCAAAGCCCTGGGCAATGGCTATCTTGATCGGCCTTTTAACGGGCCAGATATCCGCGATGGAACCGTCTATCACTAAAAGCCCGTTGGCGCTGCCTTCTAAAGGAGCCACGTAAACTTCGCCGGCCGGCAGGTTGGTAAATCCGCCTTTAAAAGGAATGATGCCATGGTCGGGCAGAGCCTGGCGGCCCTTGATCAAGAAGCTCAGGTCGGTGCCCGCTTTAGTGGTTATCCTGACCTTATTGGCCCGGCTCACGATGCCGGCCAGTTTTTCCCCGATCTTTTTAATTGTCCGGTGATCGGCGCAAAGCGTCCTGACTATCATGTCCTTGGTCGCACCCGGCATGCTGGCTATCCGGGCGCCGCTGGCTGAAGCCTGGCGCCGGGCCGCGGTGTGGGACAGCGATTTTGTTGTGATCATGAATATCACATCCGCCTCCTGCATCATCAGGGCAACGGCAAAAGGCGGCTCCTGTCCGTTGTTCTGCCTTGGCGCCATGCAGGCCAGAAGCGTTTCCTTGGCGAAGCGTTTGGCGACCTCGTAGAACGCCTTGCCGATTTCCAGCTTGACATCGTCCGTGATTATTAGAACCGTCTCGTGGGACTTGACGGCCAGGCAGTCGCGGATAGCGACGGTGATGGCGCGGTGGATCTGATCCATACTGTACTGTCCTACATAATAATGAGGATTATAGAAAAATGCATATTACAACTACGAATAGGCTAATTTGTTCCCCGCAACAGCTTTTCAATCAGGGTCGGGAGCGAAATCAGGGAAATGGTGGACTTCTGGTCGGACATGGCATAGGGGATGACCAGCATTCCGTTGTGCAGCAGCACGCCGCAGGTGTATACGACGTTCGGGACATACCCCGACCGGCTGGCCTCGGTCCAGTGGATGAGCGGCTCCCGCAGGCGGCCGAGTATTTTCGCCGGATCTTTCTTGTCCAGCAGGGCGGTGCTGATCGAGTATTGGCGGACGGGCCGACGCCGTGGGTGATGAGCAGCCAGCCGTGCTCGGTCTCGATCGGCGAGCCGCAGTTCCCGATCTGGATGAATTCCCACGGATACGAAGGCGGAATGCCTGGGCTAAATGAAAACCCTATCTCCGGATCACATCGGCACCTGAACCCTTCTGATCTTCGCCCCCAGCTTTTTCAGTTTCCTTTCCCAATTCTCGTAACCCCGGTCCAGATGGTAGATCCGGTTGACCTCGGTCCGGCCCTCGGCCGCCAGGGCCGCGATCACCAGGGCCGCCGAGGCCCTTAAGTCGGAGCCCATCACCGGGGCCGCAGTCAGTTTCGGAACGCCCTTGACTATGGCGGTGTTACCTTCTATCTTGATGTCGGCCCCCAGCCGCTGCAATTCCGGGACATGCATAAAGCGGTTTTCGAAGATGGTCTCGGTAACGGCCGAGAGGCCGGAACAAACTGCGGCCAGCGCCATTATCTGGGGCTGCATGTCGGTGGGGAATCCGGGATAGGGGGCCACCGCTATTTCCATGGGTTTCAGCCGGCGCCGGGCCTCCACCGTCACCATTTCGTCGCCCTGGGCTATCTTGACCCCGGCCTTTCTTAAAATTTCAATCACCGCGGTCAAATGGTCAGGCCGGCATTCTTCGATGGTCACGCATCCTCCGCTGATGGCGGCGGCGGCCATCAGCGAGCCGGCCTCTATCCGGTCGGGGATCATTTTGAAATGACAGGGGTGAAGCTCCGGGACGCCTTGGATGGTGATCACCGGAGTGCCTGCCCCGCTGATGCCGGCCCCCATGCAATTGAGCATCTTGGCGGTGGCCACCACCTCTGGCTCACAGGCCGCCGACCCGATCACGGTCCGGCCTTGAGCCAGAACGGCGGCCATCATCACGTTGATGGTGGCCCCCACCGAAACTCCGTGGCTCCCGGCCAGGTGGAACTTGGCGCCTTTGAGCCTTGGGGCCTGGGCCTGGGCCTGGACGTAGCCGTGCACTATGTCTATTTTGGCGCCCAGGGCTTCCATCCCCTTCAGGTGGAGATCAATGGGCCGGGCGCCGATGGCGCAGCCGCCGGGCAGCGAGACCCGGGCCTTGCCGAACCTGGTCAAAAGCGGCCCCAGCACATAGTACGAGGCCCTCATCTGCTTTACTATCTCGTACTCGGCTTCGCATTTCAGTTTGGCCGGGACATCGATCTCCATCCGTCCATCGGCGAACTCCACCTTGGCCCCCAGCCGCAGCAACAGCCGCCTCATGGTCCGGATGTCCATCACGTTGGGAACGTTGGTCAGCACTGTTTTTCCGCAGGCTAAAAGCGAGGCAGCCAGGGCCGGCAGGGCGGCGTTCTTGGCGCCGGAAATTTTGACCGTTCCCTTGAGTTCCCGTCCGCCGTCTATTACAAATTTGTCCACTCTTCACCCTTTTTAACTCGATTGAGCGTAATGATACCCATAAAGCGATGCAGGAGTGGCAAGTCGTATATGTTAAGCACGATTTGGATGTTTGCCTAACAAACGTTCAAACGTCATCATTGTACCGCGCCAGACATTTCCAGCACTGCCTTTCATTATAATTTAGCGCCTCCAACATTAACGCTCCATGCCGGGCATTTCAAACAATGTTTAGCCCTGAATCACTGCTTCTCAAACGTTAAAACATTGCCTGACAATTATTTCTTGCCGCCAGTCAGCGGCTCGGCCTCGTCGATCAGCATGATGGGAATATCATCCTTGATGTTGTAGCCCAGCTTGCAGCTCCAGCAAAGCAGTTTTTGTTCCTTGGGCCGGTATTCCAGCTCGCCCTTGCATTTGGGACAGGCCAATATTTCCAGTAATTTTGGATCCAGCATGGGACCTCCGTTTATTATTGATTAAACTAGGATTATACTAATAAGCCAGTTGCAAGTCAATATATTTAAATTGTGTTTTTAGCAAGGATACTAAAAAAAGGCCGAAGTTGAAAACTTCGGCCTTTTACTTGTGCAGATACTACTTTATCACTACCATCTTTTTAGTATCAATAAAATCCCCCGCCTGTAACCGGTAGATATAAACCCCGGAAGAAACCTTAAGCCCGCCCCCGTCCCGGCTGTCCCATTCCACCTGGTAGGCCCCGGCCGGTTTGGCTTCATTTACCAGCGTCTTCACCAACTGCCCCAGGGCGTTGTAGATTTTGAGCGAGACCTGGCCGGACTTGGTTAATTGATAATTAATCGTGGTTAATCGTTTGCAGGGGTTGGGACAATTC
>JACQXR010000029.1 GCA_016208585.1 candidate division TA06 bacterium
TGCGTGATCAGTCAAAAGGTTTTACCTTATCCCGTATTGTCACATTAACAAAACGCCAAGAACGCATCCTTAAAGCTGTATCTCCTCAGCTCCTCAAAGGACTGTAGTGTATATTTATGCTACGGAATTCAGGTATATAATTATCCCATGACACTAAAAACCGCAATAGCCAACCCGCCAAAGCTGTTCGACCAGGTTCGCATAGAAATCCGTTTGCGCCATCTGTCTTACCGCACCGAACAGGCTTACGTTCACTGGGTCCGCCGGTTCATCCTGTTTCATGGCAAGCGCCATCCCCGTGAAATGGGAGCGTCCGAGGTGGAGACTTTTTTGACGCACCTGGCGGTCGATCTCAAGGTGTCGGCCAGTACTCAAAATCAAGCGTTGAACGCCCTGGTGTTCCTGTACCGGCATGTGATCAAGAACGATATCGGCGAGATAGAAAATATGGTTCGCGCCAAACGTCCTGTCCGCGTTCCCGAAGTCCTGAGCAGGGAACAAGCGTTACGCATACTGGATGCCATGACCGGTACGCCGCAACTGATGGCCCGCCTGCTGTATGGAACCGGCCTGCGGCTGATGGAATGCTTGCGTCTGCGCGTTAAAGGATATTCACTTCGATAGGAACGAGATTATCGTACGTGATAGCAAGGGCGGTAAGGCCCGTCGTACCATGTTGCCATCATCGTTGAAACAGCCGTTGGAAGAGCATTTGCGCCGCGTCCGGATGTTGTACGATGAGGACCGCCGCAATCGGGTGGCGGGGGTGGAACTGCCATATGCACTGGAGGTCAAGTATCCAAATGCCGGAATTGAATGGTCCTGGCAATGGGTCTTTCCGGCGCGGGGCCTTTCGCGCGATCCTCGCAACGGAATACTCCGACGGCACCATACCGTGCCCGACAGCCTGCAACGCGCCGTGAAAGCGGCCGCCCGCCTGGCCAACGTCCCCCAAAGAGCCAACTGCCATGTCTTCCGCCACAGCTTTGCTACTCATCTTCTCGAAAGCGGCTACGACATACGGACTGTGCAGGAACTCCTGGGCCACAGCCATGTCACTACTACCATGGTTTATACCCATGTGCTCAAACAAGGCGGTTTGGGCGTCCGCAGCCCGTTGGACCGATAACGCCGGTCAAGTTAAAAAGCCGCAGCAATTAGTTGCGGCTTTTTAATGCTTTTAAACATGTTCTCAGGCGCATCTCTCGTCCGGCACGCAAGTCTCGGGCCCGTCATAGACCATCCCGTCGCGCAGTTCCACCGAGCGGTGGGCCATCCGGGCCAGGTTGGGATTATGGGTGACCAGGATCACGGTCAGGCCTTCCCGTTTGTTCAGTTCTCCCAGCAGCACCCCGATCTCGCTGCTGCGCTTGGTGTCCAGGTTGCCGGTAGGCTCGTCGGCCAGCAGGATCCGGGGCTTGTTGACCAGGGCCCGGGCGATGGCCACCCGCTGCATCTCGCCGCCCGAGATCTGCCCCGGCAGGTGATGCCTGCGGTGGTCGATGCCCAGCATCTTCAGGATCCCGTCCACCCCCTGCTCGGCCCCGGGCTTTTTGTAGAAGGTGAAGGGCAGCGCCACGTTCTCCAGCACGGTCAGGGTGGGGATCAGATAGAACTTCTGGAAGACGTAGCCGAACAGGTCCCGGCGGACCCTGGTCAGGTCGGCCTCGGACAGGGTCTTGCCCTCGGAAAAGATATCGCGTCCATCCACCCGCAGGCGCCCGGTGCTGGGATTGTCCAAACAGCCCAGGATATTGATCAGCGTGGTCTTGCCGCTGCCCGAGGGCCCGACGAAGGAGATGAACTCGCCCGGCTTGATGGAAAGGGAAACGCCGTTGACGGCCGGGATCTCTTCGCTGCCGCGACGGTAGATCTTTTTCAGATCGTGGGCTGCGATGGAAAATTTATCGGTCATGATCAGTCCTTGTTTTTTGCCTGGTTCATGTTGGCCGTCATCACGAGACGGGTAATCTGTATTTGCGGGCGAAGTGATCCGGCAATATGGATTGCGTCGTTTGTCGTGGCGGGAAGGACTCCAATGACACTACCAGAGCGTTGTCTCAATCCGTCTCGCTGCGGATGGCCTCCAGCGGCCGGACCCGGCCGGCCCGCCATGAGGGATAGATGCCGCTCACTAAACCGATCAGGGTCACTACCCCGAAGGTCAAAAGTACCAGCGAGGCGTCGATCCGCACCAGGCCGCCGGTGGGGGTGTAGGGCAGCAGGCCCCGGATCAGGGCCTCGGTCAACTTGGCGGTCAGCAGGGCCAGGCCGGTGCCGATGAATCCTCCCGACAGGCACAGAATCAGGGTCTCCAGCCAGATCAGCTTGAAAATGTCCGAGGCCATGGCCCCCATGGATTTCAGTATCCCGATCTCCTGAAGGCGCTCCATAACCGACATCAGGATGGTGTTGACCACCCCGACGATGGCGATCAGGATGGCGATTACCGCGATGGAGAAAACCATCACCTTGGCGGTGGAGACCAGGGACATGATGGTCTGCTTCACCTGGGCCAGGCTGACCACCTGCACGTCCGGCAGGGTGTACATCCGTTCCTCGAACTTGGCGATGTTGGCTTCCTTTTTGATCTTGATGCCGATGCCGGTCAGCTCGCCCTGCCGGCCGAATATTTTCTGAGCGGTGCCGATCGGCAGGAAAATAGTGCCGTCATCCTGGGTGCCTGAACGTTTGTGGATGCCGACCACGGTGAGCTCGACGTTCTTTTCCGGGATCAGGTATTTGTCGCCGACCTCGCGCTGCTCCAACTCGGCCGCCTCGTAACCCATCACCGCCTCGTAAGCGTTGGGATCGGTAAACCATTTCCCCTGCTTGAATTCCAATACGGTTTTCATGGCGGGAAAGGTGGCCGGGTCCACGCCAAGAAAGGCGGTGATCCCGCCGCTTTCGCCCTTGTTGGGGTCGAACACCGCCTGCATCAGCATCAACGTCACCTTGTCCACTTCCGGCTGTTTGGCGATGGAGTCGGCGATGGCGGATTTCAGGTAGCGCAGGCCGGTGCCGCCTTTCAGCATCAATGTAGCGGCCTCGTAGGGACAGCCCTTGGCGGTGACCAGCATCTGGAAGCCCAGGTTGTCGATGTCCGAATTGAGCGAGGCCTCATAGCCTTTGTTGAAGCCCAGCAGGCTTATCAGCACCCAGGCGGCCAGGGCGATGCCCACGATGGTCAACCCGCTGCGGGATTTCTTGCGCAACAGGTTCTTGTAGGCGACTTGGAAAATGTTGATCATGTAAAATCTCTTATATATATTGACATAATGTTTTAAATATATTATAATATAAGCGAGGTAAATTAAATGGCTTATATAAGATACTCACCGTTAGGAAGACGCGTTGACTCTCAAAGAGAATATTTTGAGGATTTAATTCTCAAAGTTCTTTTTGATGCATATTTTGGTATGTTCAGCAATGCAGACATACCAGTGAGTCTAAGACTTTTAAGTCAAAGCGCTGGGTTAGACATCCAAAGAACCCGCGCTATTTGTGATTATCTTGTTAAAAAGAGCTTGGTTGAGCGCGTTATAAGCGGGCAGCAGCCTTTTTATAAAATTTCTCCAGAAGGGATTAGGCTTGTTGAAATCGAGCAAAGATAAATATTATCCAAAATTTTATCACGATGATTGGATAAAACAAGCTGATCGTGATTTCGAAATTGCTAAGATAGCCTTTACTAAGCGCTATTATGAATGGGCAATATATGCCAGTCAACAAGCATGTGAAAAAAGTTTAAAGTCAATACTTCATTTACTTAATCAAAAACATGAAATATTATTACAAACTCATTCAATACAAGATTTAATTGATTTATTGCCTACCGAATTCTCAAAATTTAACAAATATTTAAAAAGTAACAAAACACCTAACAAATTGTGTGCAACAATTGACCAACATATCACCCGATGTAGATATCCCGTGCCGTTTAAGAAAAATTCCTCTCCCGGTGCTATATATAAGAAGAAAGATGCAGAGGAAGTGATGAATATCAGCAGAGACATCATAGAGATATGTAAAGCACACATATCCAAAATTGAAATTTTGTTTAATAATATCTAACGCACTATAATCTCGATTGGTTGTTCCCTCATCTTTGATGAGGGATTTTTTTATCTTCCGCAGCAGCACCCGTCGAACTCCTTTTGGAACGAGGCCCGGAGGTTTTCGCTGCCCTCGCGCAGGATCAGCAGTGCGATGATGATGGCGGCGGCGGTGTCCGCCCACCAGATTCTGGTCAGGTAATAAATGCCGCTTCCGATCAGCAGAACAACCGACAGCCAGATGCAGGCCAGGGAGCAGACTGCGTCGCTTTTCAGCGCCTGGCTGTCAAGAGCCTTGGCCGCCCTCATCTTGGAAGCATCTAGCCAGAACATGAATGACAGCGAGGCCAGCGAGACAACGATTCCGGGCAACGCGGTCTCGGGATGGACATGGTTGACCAGCCGGAGCACCGAGGTGATCACAATCACCGCGGTCAGCAGCACGAACAGGATGCCGATGCCACGGGTGGCCAGCCGCTCGCGCTCCACGGCTCCCGCTCCGTTCCCGAATTCACGCCGCAGCCGCCACAGGATGATCACGGCGGAAAACACCTCAATAAAGCTGTCAAGCCCGAAGCCCAGCAGGGAAATGCTTTCATCGGAAGTGCCTAAGACGATAGAAACCATTCCCTCAACAATATTGTAGATAATGGTAAACCAGGCCAGATAGCGGGCCGTTTTTACTGGGTCGCTCACGTTCTCCTTGAGGTCATCGCGAGACGGGCTCCTCTTGTTTGCCGGCGAAGCAATCCGGAATGAGTCCGGTTGATTGCGTCGCTGGTGCAGGCGGAATAGCCATACTCGCAATGACAAACGCTCAGTTTGGCCTATAGTATTTCAGGTACCTGTTTCCCAGCAGGAACTCGTCCACCAGGATCAGGTTCTTCTTGACTGCCCGCAGGGCGGCCATAAAGTCCGAAGCAGCTTCGGCCGAGGGATTTTTGATTGCCGTGATCCTATCGGCCCCGTTTTCCTTGCCACTGACCACGTCGTATTTGTAGAAATCCTGCAGGGTCAGTCCGGCAAATTGTTTGCCGAACGAGGGCCGGCGCAGATTGGATGCGGCCTTGGAGGTCAGTTTTTGAAAGTACAGGGTCTTGATCACCCCGGCCGTGTCCAGCACCAGAAAGACCTGGATCCCGCCGTACTGTCCTTTCTGGTTTACCCCGTGGATGTAGCCCAGCAATTCCTTTTTCCTGAAAACTCGGTACATGGTGTAGGGAACATCGCCGGTCTCGAACAGGCCCTGGAACTTGTCGCCCAGCCGCTGCTCGATCTTAACCAGCAGCGAATCGCCGCCCTTCTGGGAAATGGAGACGTACTCGGTCTTGTAGCCGGTGGAACCGGGGAACAGCCTTTTGACGTCCTTGTCCGGATCGTTCAGGTCGCAGCCCACCGCGGCGAACAAAGACGTTCCCAGCGCCAGGACCGCCAGAATTGTGAGAAATATTTGTTTCATAAAACCTTTTGACCCCTCCCTTTCCCTCCCCGATGCGAGAGGGAATTGTAAGATGTCATATCTTGTGGTACCAGTATAATTGGGCTATGACCCGGGTGTTTTCGTCGTCAATTTCCACCATGCTGCGGAGAGCCAAATCGGCTGTAATCTGATAGCTTCCAGCCAAAGTCAGCATTCCGTTGCCCCATTCCCCCAGCATCCATCGGTTCTGCACCTCCAACTTAAGCCGGTTCTCGTCCAGCAGGTTGGCAGTTAGCCGGTGAAAAATAACATAATCCGAGACATATTGGTTTTGAGGATAGTTCCATGTCTTCCGGGACCAGATAAATTCCAGCCGGTTTTCCCAACGATTGCTCAACAGTATGGCATCTGTTCCAATCATGGCAGTAGGGGTGGGATCCATAGGCATTAGATGATAACCCATGGCCTCGAGATTCTTTCCGGATGAGGCCGAAAGCCCGAGATTGTAGTTCTGCTGGTTCAAATCACCCTTGGATACCCGGCCCGAGAGCATATAGTTTCCCCTTAAATACAAAGGCATGCCGGAGCCGGTGGTGGCCGACAAGGCCAGATTGCCGGACTCGAAGTCGCGGTAGTAACCTGCGCCCCAGTCCCGGTCGTAGCCGAAGCCATACATGGACAACGGCTGCAGCAGAGTGCCGTGGTTGTCCAGATACGAGGAAAACCCGAAGGACGGCTTGTTGTGGCCCAGCCAGAAATCCCCGGGGCCGGTCTTGAGCTTGAAGTAGGCGTTGTACAGCTGGGGCTCAAGATCGTAACGGCGGCTGGTATCATATGAAACTCTGGCCTGTATAGCCAAAATGCCCCAGTCGCCGCCCTCGCCGGAGAACCGTTGCAACAGGTCAAAGCCGATGCTTGGTTTCTGCATGGGGTCCCCAGGCATCATAGAATACCAGAAGATCTCATTTTCCCCGGCGCTATTAGCATAACTGGCCACGGCCTGGGCCTCGAGATAGAACAGGCGGGAAGAACCATAGCTGGTTGCCGTCAATCCTCCTAATATAAGGAACGCGATTAGCACATGTTTCGATGTCAGGGTATACCCCCCGTTGGTGCCGCGACCAGCTCTTATTAATCGGTTCCTCCGCAACTGGATAACCAAGCGACTAAGATATTTCCCCGATATTTGCTGGGTCTCGGCGATTTCCCGCAACGGGACGAGCCGCTTTCCATTACTCCCGGCCAATTGGATCATCAATCGCAGGCCGTAGCGTGAACGGGTGGAGATCTTCACGGTCGTTTATCTAGATTTTTTGGTTGAACCAGCCGGTAAATACCGTGGAAGTATCACGCAGGAATGATAAGTTTATGCGCCACACGCCAGGCATGACGAAATCGACCGGAAGCAGATAGACATTATCTTTGTTTAGCTTGAAGGTATCTAAAACATCATGGGCATTCCCCATTGACGGCATCCCGCTATGCCCTGTAATCCGGTAGGCAGTGCAGGGCTTACCGTCTTTCGTATAAACCTGCACGCGGAGGATAGACGTGCCCATCTTGGGCTTCTTGGCGAAACGATAGGTGAAATAACACTCTTCACCGATCTTTATTTTCTGTCCGGCCTCAGATAATTGACCGGGAGCTGGCGCAGTTGGTTCTTTCATATCATGCTGCTGTGACATGGCCTGACAATCCATATTACTCATACTGGACGAACCGCAACACTGGCTATATGCCGGCCAGGCGACGATAACGAGAACAGCGATGACACATATGAATGAGAATAATGGTTTAGACATGGCATTCCCCTTTCATTATTTTGAGAGGATTGTTGTTATAACGATTTACTACCAATATGGTAGTAAATAACGGTAAAAAAACCTTTAAGAGGTTTCCAAATTAGACTACTTGGGTCGGGAAAAGGTTTAATGAACTGGACCGGCTGGGGCGCTGTAGCCCACAATTTGAAGAAAACCAGCCAACCAATGAGGGCGATGGGATAAAAATATGAAAGAAAAGAAAAAATGAATTTAGGGAATGGTGTATTAATGGCTCATATTAGCGTCTGGTTTTCGATGGCTAGTTTTTCAGTGGGAACGATTTATGAATTGATCCACCGTAATCATAATGCCCTTTGATATGGGTATTTGATTATTGAAGTTCATATATTAAAAGCGTTTCAAATTTCATGCCTCTTATTTCGCCAAGCAAAAAGAAATCTCGTTGAATAATTTGTCCTTTTTTCAATAAAACTTCTTCTATTGCTGTTTTGGGCTTTTCATCTTTCAAATTGTTCTGGAATGAACTGTTCTGTTGTGCCATCACAACGCAAGAAAATAAAACTACTATTGTTACTAAAAAAGCACCTTTCTCATGAATCTCCCTCCTATTTATATGTTTCATTTAAAATATCATACATCTATCTAAGATTCAAGTCAAGAAGTATTTATTGCTGGGTTAGGGCTGTTTTTAAATACTACAAAAACAATTCTTCTGATTCCCTGTGTTGCCGGACAACAAAAAATCCCGGGCAAAATCACCGGGGGTTCTCTTAACAAACATGGTAGCGCTACGGGGAATCGAACCCCGGTTTGATGGCTGAGAACCACCCGTCCTAGGCCACTAGACGATAGCGCCGCTGTAGATATACATTTTATTATATTATGTCCTAAAAGTCAAGCCGCTCTTTTGCCCTTGTATTTGCCGCCGTTTGGGTGTATACTTACTGTAAGACGGCGGTCATTCAACCAAGAAAAAGCCGCGAATGTCCTTAATCCACAAATAGGGAAAACCCCAAGAGATGATGAAGAGTTTTAAACGGGACGGCAA
>JACQXR010000030.1 GCA_016208585.1 candidate division TA06 bacterium
TGACGCGTGATAAATCACACGCACGGCTAACCGTCGATACTCCGCCATAGCCATATTTGATGGCTTCGCTGGCTGCCATCAAACGACGAGCCCGTTCGTTCAAGTGGGGCCAGATACGCGCAAATTGTTCTTCGAGTCGGGCATTGTTTTTCATGCCCAACATTATAGCACAAAATAAACTACTTGTAAAGGTTATTTATTAACGCTTCCTAACCGGATTTTTTGCCCTTAAACCGCTATTTGGGAGCTTTTTTACTACGTGAGACCTGGATCAAGCCGGTTTTCAAACCTTCAAATCAGCCCGCAACTGTTCCCGCTCGGCCTTGAGCTTCAGCAACTCCTCCATCATCTGTTCCTCCATCTGATCCAACCTTTCCATTTTTTTCTTTCTTTATGGCCTCGGAATCAGGCTCGGAAATATTTTCTTCAAATTTCGGTTCGGCCTGGGAAACCGGGACCGGCTCCGGGGTCTGGTCGTCCAATGGAATGTCGAGTTCCTGCAGTAATTTTAAGGCCTCGTCCTCAAGTTCTTTGACGTTGGACCCGGGAACATCCTTCTCTGAAACGACCGGCAAACCGGACGAATGAGAAACCTCTGGTTGCTGGGGACTATCCTGAATATTTTCCGGCGGAGCCTCAACTCCGGCCTGCTCTATTCCGGCCACCATGGATTCTATGGAATCCAGTTCCTTTAAAAGGTCTGTGGGAGATTCGTCCAAGGAAACGATATCCGGTTGTAATTCATCAGAGGTTTGGTCCTCTATCGTCGGGCCTTGGGGAATGAGTTTTTCCTGGACAGTGACGATCTCCAATCGGGATTCCTCCTGCTGTCCCGTGACCGGAGTTTGGGTCTCATCAGATGCGGTTTGCGGCTCCCCTGCCTGGCTTTGGAGTATCGACTCTGCCTGGACGGTGACGACCTCCAGCCTGGATTCTTCCGGCTCCGGTATTTTACTGTTATGATAGGTCTCCACCTTTTCCAGGCTGGACTCCAGGGAATCCAGTTCGCTTAACAGATCATCTATCCCCGAATGATCGGAAGTTTCCTCTGGCGCGACCGGAGTCTGCTCTGGCGCAGTTACCGGGACGGGAGGCAGTTGTTCCTCCGCCGTTTTTTCCGGGACCGGCTCTTCGGCCTGGGGCAATGCGATCACCGAAGCCTGTTCCCCGTCGGGCTTGGTCATGGTCTCTTCTATTGAATCCAGTTCCTTCAGCAGACTGCCGGCGTCTCCTCTCCATTCGGCGGTAATGGCGGCCGAGTCCCGGGCCGAGTGCTTGGCCTGCCTTACCTGCTGGGCTTCCTGGGCCTTGCTGAACGACTGCTGGGCGGCCTCGCTTAAATTGTGACGTTGGTATAAGAATCCCAGATTGAAATAGAATACCGGATTATCGGGATCCAATTCGATGGCCTTTTTGCAATAAAGCTCGGCCTCGGGCAGCCTGCCCGGAAACATTCCGATGGAAAGCCCCCACTGGCTGAAAAAGTGTCCCTGTTTGGGATCCAGCCGGGCAGCCCGGGCAAAGTACTGTACCGCCTCCTGATAATTCTGGAGGTCGAAAGCCTTAAGTCCGTCTAAATAGGCCTTCTCGGCCTTGGTGGGCTTTTCCGGGTTTTCAACCGTAAACTGCCCGGATAAAAGATCCAGTATGGAGTCGTAATCCCGACGTTTGACGGGATTGGTCAGGATTTTATGGGCCTGGCTTAATAATGAAAGATCGGACTCCTTGCCCATTTCCTGATACTGTTCCTGCAACAGGCGGCGGTAGGACTGGGATATCTCGGAAGTTTCGGCCCCGCGGCTCACTCCCAGAATTTCGTAGTAGTTCCTCATTTGACGGCGGTTTCCTGTTTTTGCAATTTTTCCAGCCTTGCCCGGCTGCCTTCCAGCAGCTGCATCACCGCGGTTAGGTCTTTTTGTTTTTCGCCTATTTCCAGGGAAAGGCGTTCCTTCTCTCCGGTCCACTGTTCGCAGATATCGGACATCTCCTGAATGTTGTCCCGCATCTCTTCCACCTTCTGCTCCAGCTCGGAGGCCTCGCGCCGCTTCTCTTCGATGGTCTGCTCCAGCTCGCTTTCCTCCAGGCGCTTTTCGGCGATGAACTGCACCAGGTTCTGCACTTCGGCCTTGGATTGCTTGAGCCACTGGGCCAGATTGGCTTCGCCCTTTTTAAGCTCCGTCATCCGGGTGTTAAGCTCGGCTTCCTGCTGCTGGATGCTGACTAATCGCTTGTCCAGCTCGATGCCCTCTTCGATCCGGGCGGTCAGATGGTGGCTGACTTCTTCCAATTTGGACTGCTTGTTCCGGAGCAGCCCTTCAAATTCCACTAATTGCTTGCGGCCCTGGTCGATCACGCCATCCAGCTCGGTCCGCTCCTGCCGCATTTTTTTGACCTGGCTGGTCAGGTCCGATTCCTCTCCCCGGAACATCTCCAGCCACCGGGTATGGTCGGCCGCCTCGGCCTCCACTTTTCTAAGCTCCTTGCGCCGGGCGTCCAGCTCTTTTTCTATGTCTTTTTTCTTACGCTCGAATTCGGCCAGGGCTTCGCCGGCAGTGGCCACGGTAATGGTTTTGGGAGCCGATAGCGCCAGTAGCAGCAAGATGATGATAATCAGGGCCGCCGCCTGTCCGGCTACGATCGGAATGGGGATGGCCGGTTTTAAGGAAGCGGCCGGCTGGGCCTGTCCTTTGGTCAAAAGATAAAGGCTTCCGATCTTATCCTTGCCCAGCAATATAGGAACGGCCGCCCAGTAGGATCTTTCCTTGGGCCCGGCCGAAGCCGGCTGCAGTAGAAGATTCTCGTCCGTCAGAGTTTTGATCCCGTCCGGCAATGAGAGGGGCTGGCCCACCATGTCATCTTCGGAGGCGGCCACTATCTGTCCCTTGCTATTGGCCACCCGGATCTGCGACACTTCGGGATAATCAGACCGGGCCTGGGCCATCAATTCGGACAGCGAAAGATCATCGGCGTTGGCCACCGGGTCGGAAAGGCTGCGGGCCAGGCTCTTGGCAATAAGTTCGGAGCGGGTCTTAAGCTCGTCCGGAGCCGCGCTGCCCGAAGGTTTTTTATTTTGAAGCAGAGCAAGCGCCGTAAGACCCAAAGCCGCCAGGGCCAGGATCACGCTTATTATTATGGAAACGGTTCTTTTCATTAAAGCTGTTATAGGATAATACCTTATATACCAGTATAATAGTATTAAAAATTGATTTTAAAGTCAAGTAAAATAATTAGATTACTGTTTACTAAGGCTTTAACTTAGATAGCATGTTACGTTTTTCATCCGCAGATTTTCGCAGATTTCACAGATGTATTAATGCCGTTTGGGATATGTTACGTTCTATATCTGCATCAATCTGTGGATAGTAATTCCCCGTAAAGGACAGATAGACATTTACTACTGTTTTCGGTTGACCATGGTTATGGAAGCCTGGTCGGTGGGCATGATGATGATGTCCTCGATGTTGACATGGGCCGGCCGGGTGCAGGACCATACCACAGCTTCGGCGATGTCTTCCGGCCTTAGCGGTGCCATCCCCTGATAGGCCTTGTCCGCCCGCTGCTGGTCGCCATGGAAACGGACAATAGCGAACTCAGTCTCCACAAAACCGGGATCGATGCTGGTTACCCTGATATTGGTACCGAAGACATCCATCCTCATGGCCTTGTTCAGTGCTTTCACCGCATACTTGGTGGCGTTGTAAACATTGCCGGCCGGGTAGACCTCGTGCCCGGCGATTGAGCCGATGTTGACGACATGGCCGGAGTTCCTCTTGACCATGCCCGGCATCACCGCCCGGGTGACGTAGAGCAGGCCCTTGATGTTGGTGTCTATCATCTCCTCCCAGTTCTGGATCACCCCTTCCTGGATCTTCTCCAGACCCCGGGACAGTCCGGCATTGTTCAGTAGGATGTCGATGTCGGACCATTGAGCGGGCAATTTATTGATCGCTTCCTCTACTTCCTTCTGTTTGCGAACATCAAAAACAAGTAACGTGGTTACAAGATTCTTATTAATCTTCGATATTTCTCCAGCCAATTCCACTAAACGTTCTTTGCGCCTGGCTGCCAGGATTAGTTTAGCTCCTGCCTTGGCAAACTCGATGGCACACGCTCGCCCGATGCCGCTGGAGGCCCCGGTGATAAATACGATTTTGTTTTTCAAATCCTGCATCAATGCCTCATATTTATATTATCTCTTTTATCAGTTTAACGTCTTCCGGCTTCGTCTCAGATATCCTGATGCAATCCACCAGCCGCCTGGCCGCCTCCTGACCCTTCTGTTCATCATTGCAGAGCACTTTGACCATAGTGTCTCCGGGCTTTACCTGTTCGCCGATCTTGCGGTCAAAGATGAACCCGGCCGCCGGATCAATGACATCATCCATCTTCAGCCGGCCGCAGCCCAAGAAGACCCCGGTCATGCCTACCTCCCGGTTGTCCATGGAATGAATATACCCGGCCTTCTCCGCTTTAGCTTTTATGATATGCTGGGCCTGGGGCAATACTTTCTTGCAATCATCGGCAACTTTGACCTCCCCGCCGTGGGCCGCCACCATCTCCCGGAATTTGTCCAGGCCCTGGCCGGAGGAAACTATCTGCTGAAGTATCCTTTTGCCGAATCCCACGTCATTGGCCCGCTCGCCCAGCACCAGCATCTCGGCACCCAGGGCATAGGTGATCTCCATCAGGTCTCCGGGGCCGTTGCCTTTGAGACAGTCCACGCATTCTTCGATCTCCAGAGCATTGCCCACTGTCCGGCCCAGCGGCTGGTTCATGTCGGTGATCAGGGCCTTCATCTTTTTGCCCATCCCCTGCCCGATGGCTGTCATGGTTTTGGTAAGCGCCAATGCGTCCTCGTGCTTCTGCATGAAGGCCCCGCTGCCGGTCTTGACGTCCAGCACCAGCCCGTCGGCGCCCTCGGCCAGCTTCTTGGACATGATGGACGCGGCTATCAGCGGGATGCAGTCCACCGTGGCGGTTACATCGCGCAGGGCATACAGCTTCTTGTCGGCCGGGGCCAGGTCCGGGGTCTGCCCCATCATGGCCAGCCCGATCCGGGCCAGGGTGTGACGGAACTCATCATAAGACAGATCGGTGCGGAAACCGGGAATGGATTCCAGCTTGTCCAAGGTCCCGCCGGTGTGTCCCAGCCCCCGGCCCGAAACCATCGGCACCGGCACCCCGGCTGCCGCCACCATCGGCGCTAAGATTATGGAAATCTTGTCCCCCACCCCACCGGTGGAATGCTTGTCCACCTTGATGCCGGGGATGTCGGACAGGTCAAACACCCGGCCGGAATTCATCAGAGACATGGCCAACTCGCTGGTTTCGGCTTCAGTCATGCCTTTCAGGAATATGGCCATCAGCAGGGCGGCAGTCTGATAATCGGGTATGGCCCCGGAAGTATAATTGGCGATGAACCATTTTATCTCGCCTGATGAGAGTTCGCCGCCGTTGCGCTTTTTATAGATTATTTCGTAAGGGGTCATATCACCTCTCCCACTAAATGCTCGAAAATATTTTAAATCTTGTTTTCGTGGTTTTCGCGTGTTTCGCAGGCATTATAGTTTCCTGGACCACTCCAGCACCACCATCCAGATGGGCATGGCCTTGCGCCAGCCCGTGCCTTTTACGATATTCCGGAACCAGGCGCTTTTGGGCAGGTGCATCTCGGTCTTTTTGGCTCCCAGCAAACGCCCCAGTTTCCGGCCCTCCTTGAGGATCGTCTGAAAAGTCTTGGGATCCAGCGCCGCCGCCCGGCAGTAATTATAGAACTTCTTGTCCTTTGACTGTAATATTACCAGGCCCCCGGCCAGCCCCCGGTGGCCGTAATATCCGTAAACCCTTTTTTGTTTGATCAAACCGTCAAGGGCTTGTTTGTCAAATGTTTTGGCCGACCAACTGTCCAGATACAACCCCTTCCAATATTTGGCCTGCCGGTCGCGATTGAAAAGGCTGAGATACTCCTGGCCTTCTTTGGGTTTGGCCCGCACCAGCGCAGTTTCTGTAGTATCGGTAAGTTTGCTTATGTACTCGTCGAACCCGGCCACGATCTTCATGGATTTGGACTGGCCCAGGTGCTGGGATATCTTGTTATACGAGCCGGTGGCATAACGAACGTATTTTGGTTTTAAGGACATGGCTTTCTTCCAGGCATGGTTCTGAATGATCCGTCCGATGCCGCAACCCCGGTATTTAGGATTGACCCGCAAACCCTCCAGCCACAGCTCGCCCGGCCGGTGAATGGTGATTTTTCCCACTCCCACCGGAACATCGTTGATGGTGGCCGCGAAAAAAAGCCCGTTTCTGGTTTTTACCCATTCGTCCCAGACCTCGGGCATGTAATCCCCCCAGCGGCCGAAGGTATGTTTGCAGAACCCAAGTACCACGGCTTTGTCCGAGTCCCTGGCCGGACGGATATTTATACGTCCTGCATCATCTTTAGCTTTAGTGTTCATTTGGGAATCCTTATTTATCCTTTTCGTCGCTTTCTCTTTGAAGAGAAAGCTCCAAAGAGAGGCCTTCGCTAAAGCTACGGCCCCCAGGGGAAGGCATGCAAGGAGCGTAAGCGAAACTTTCGCTTCAGCGCCGCTTTGATGCACCGGCTGCCTGAATTTATTGACCCGAATATTAGGCATAATACTGGCACTAATTTCTTTATTCGGCTTTGAGCCGGATAAAACGCCAGCCTTTGCCGGACAGCAGCGCTGAAGCGAACCTTGGTTGGTCCCGGGACCCCGCCATCAGCGGAGCGGCTTGGTTTCAGTCCCGATAAAGCCCCGCCTTGGCGGGGCCGGGGCGTAAGCCTTGCTTACCGCGGAACTGGGCTTCGGCGTGAGCTCAGCCGAACGGCGGTAAAAACTTCTTGGCATACTTTCTTAGTCATAAGAAAGTATGATTGAAAAGATTATATTCTGGACTATTTACAAAATTGACATGTCGACAAAGATAGTGTCTATGCTTCTGTCAGTCCGGTAAAATGAAAATTGTTGACCTTAAGCGGCGGGACCACCATATTCTCCTGGCTCTCCGGGATGCCCAATGCCTCCACGTTGTTGAAGAACTCCACCAGGTCCTGGTTGAAGCGCATGTTCTTTACCCCGCAGGATATCTTGCCGTCTACGATCAGGAAGGTGCCGTCCCGGGTCATCCCGGTGATGATCGGGACCTTGCGGTCCACTACCCGGTTGTACCAGAAACGGGTCACCAGCACCCCGCACTGGGTGGATTTTATCATATCTTCCAAAGAGGCGCTCCCGCCTTCCAAAACCAGATTGCTGGGCATCGGGCCGTAGGTGTTGGGCTGCGGCAGGCCATGCCCGGTGGTCTCGGTCTTGTCCTGGGCCGCAGTTTTTAGGTCATATACCGGCCCGCGGGCCACGCCTTTATCAATTATGACTACTTTCTTCTTCGGCATGCCCTCGGAATCAAACGGTTCGGCCCAGGCCGCCAGGGAATTGTAGGCATCGTCGGTGATGGTGATGTTTTCGCCCATCAGTTTTTGTCCCAGTTTGCCGGACAGGCAGCTCAGGTTCTCCTGCACCGAGAGGGCCCCGAAGGCCAGGAATGACAGGAACATCAAGGGCGTGGTCACCGCCTCGGGCTCCAGGATGACTGTGTAATCGCCGGGATCCAACGCTTTGGCATTAAGCCCGCCCAGACATTTCTGAATGGCGATGGAAGCTACTTTCTCCGGATCCAGGTCTTCGGCTTTTCGCACCATACTGGCAAACCGGCCGGCGGCGATCCCGGAACGGGCGGTAATCTCCATGTTCAGAGTGCTGATCCGGTGGTAAGCAAAAAGCCCGTTGCTGTTGGCCATGGCCGTGGCGTACATGGTGTTGCTGACCAGCCCGGCCAGCTCCACCTTTTCCAGCCTGGCCAGTTTGACCGCCTTCAGCACCATCTCCGCCCGCTGTTCCGGCTCCATGAAAGCCGAGTTTTCATCATAGGGATTGATCTCCCGGTATTTCTGTGGCCCCACCAAAGGCGGAAGTTCCTGGGTGCCGGTGATGGCCCGGGCCGCTCCCAAAGCCTGCCGGGCCAGCTTTTTCAAGGATTTATCGTCGAACTGGTTGGTGGCGGCTCGGCCCGAGCGGTTGTCAAGGTCCACCCGCAGGGAGACATTCAGGTCCGACACATCCACGTTCTGATGGATGGTGTTGTTGGCGATCCGGGTCAGCGGGCTGGCGTTCTGGGTCAGGATCACCTCGGCCTGGCCCTCTTTGGCGAAGGACAACGCCCTTTGGCAGATATCACGGGCCTGATTTTTATCTATCAACATTTTATTTCATCCGTCGTTATGATTTACTTTTTACCTGGTATGACGCCGACCTTGATATCCCGGAACCGGGATGGCGCGCAGCCCTGGGCGGTCCGGGCCAGCTGTTGGGGTTCTCCCTTGCCACAGTTGCAGGTGCCCCAGATCTTCCAGTCCTTGGGTCCGGCGATGGCGTCGCAGGCGTTCCAGAACTGCGGGGTGAATCCGGTGTAGGTGGCGTTCTTGAGCATCTGCCCCAGCTTGCCCTTTTTTATCTCCCAGGCGATCTCGGTGCCGAACTGGAAATTGGAGCGCCGGTCGTCGATGGAAAAGCTCTTGTTGGTGGCCAGGTAGATGCCATCCTCAGTCTCAGAGACGATCTGCTCAAGTGATTTGGTGCCCGGCTCCAGATTGATGCAGGTCATCCGAACTATCGGCATGTTGCCCCAGCCGTCGGCCCGCATGGCCCCGGTGGATTTTTTGCCTATGACCTTGGCGGTCTCGCGGGAGGAAAGGTAGTTGACCAACATCCCATTCTTTATCAGGTCGGACTTTTGGGCCTTGACCCCCTCGTCGTCGTAGCCGTAGCTGCCCAGCCCCCTGGGGCAGATGGGGTCAGAGATTATGGTAACGATGTCCGAACCGTATTTCAGCTTATCCAGATTGTCGGTGGTGGCAAAGCTGGTACCGGCGAAGTTGGCCTCGCTACCGAACACCCGGTCCAGCTCCAGCGGATGGCCCACCGATTCGTGAATCTGCAGGGACAGCTGGGATCCCTCGATGATGATCTCCTTTTCTCCCGACGGACACTGGACGGCGGAAAGTAGGGCCACCGCTTCTCCGGCGGTCTGGCCGGCATGGCCGGCAAAATCCAGCTGTTCGATCATCTCGTAGCCGTTGGACTCCCACTGCCCGCCGTGGGAACAGGGGTAGGAACGGTACTGCACATCGCCGTCTTTGACGGCGGTGGCGGTGTATCCTCCGCCGCACTGGATGATCCTCTGCTCTATCAGCGATCCGATGGTGGAGGCGAACAACTGGTCCTCCACCCAGGCCGCGATCCGTGACTCGGTGATGTTCACGCCTTTAACCTGGCGCATGGCGGCATCGGTCTTAAGCAACAATGCGATCTTTTCCTCCAGCGGAACTTCCAACGGGTTCTTCTTGTGTGGTGTGACATATTTGTCTATGTATTTCTCCACCGGGGCCAGCTCCAGGTCTTTTACCTTGAGCAGGGCGCTGGCCTTGGCCACTTTCACCGCCAGCTTGGCCACCCGCTCTATTTCGGCCTTGTCTATTTTGGAGCTGGAGGCAAAACCCCAGGCCCCGTTGGCGATCACCCGGATGCCGAAGCCGCCGGAGGTCCCCCGGTTGATGCTGCCCACCTGGCCGTCCTTGACCTCCACCCGCTCGGATTCATCGTTGATGATCCGAATGTCGGCGTAGCTGGCCCCGGCCAGCTCGGCCACATTAAGGGCGTGTTGCGCTAGGTCTTTCAATTTTATTACTCCCACTTATAATATTTTCTCTATTAACTTCTTACTGGTCGTTGGAACAATTGCGAATCCTACACAATAATTTACTTTCGGATTTGTTCTACTTTTCTAATATTTTTATATTTTGGGAACAAATATAAGGTGATTACAAACACAAAAATCAAAACCATCATCATGATAACAATGTCTTTTCTTATTCCCGCCATAAATGGCATCGTTATTTTAATTTCACTTTCTCTGATGGTTTTATAACCTTTAATAAGAAATTCAATACTTTGCCCCGGTTCAAGTCTTTCAATAGTATAGCAAAGGTTAGGGCTATTGGGATTGATCTCACTGACTGTGGATGCTGCAGTAAATCCTACGACCTCTAAATAACCAGAATACACAACATCGTTAACAAAAAAACGTATATTCCCCATTAGTTCTGATGTTTTATTTGAAACCGTAATAAATGAGTAAACTTTCGTTGCAAGCACAAATTTCATAAGATTTTCATTGTCAATTAATCCCGGCTTATCTCCTTTTAATTTATACAACTGCTCTAAAGGATTATCAACTAATGATTGCCCTAGGTCAAGTTTATTCTTTGCTGCTTCTTCAAGAACATCGCTTACATATAACATAGAGAGGCCTAACCTTTTTTCCTCATCCGTTCTATAAGCAGAATAATTTAATGTTTGTTTTGGTAAAACACTAGAATCAGTAATTCCAAATATATACCATGGTGATAGTCCACTCCAACCTTGTTGTTTCCAATTCTTAAGTCGTTCATAAGGCAAATAATATGGCATCCCTTTTTTTGTATCCATATCTTCTGGTTTACCATAAGGTGCTAATACATTTTTGTCTTTGCCCTCCACTCTAAAATAATTACGCATTTTACTTGAATCTATTGATTCCGATACTTTGGCCATATTAAATATATAAATCGGCCTTAGTACTTTTATTTGTGGTTTCGATCGTATTGGAAATATTCCAACAGTTGCCAACAAACCAACAATACCTAGCATCGCTACATAGAGATTTGTTATCTTTACGATACTATCAAATGTATTATTTCCTTTGCCATTTTTCTTCATATTTTGTTGAGCTCCATTTTCCCACTCGTTTCTATTCAATCCGTAATGAAGCTTGTCCAGCCATTCACCGTTCCATTCCCGGATTTCCCTTTCACATCCCTCATTCTTAAAACCAATCTTCTCGGCCACCCGGATCATCCTCTTGTTGAATGACCAGGTCTCTATGCCTATGTGGTGCAGGTTGCGGCTCCGGAACAGGTAATCTATCCATAATTTTAGGGCTTCCGTCCCCAGGCCCTTGCTGATCAAAGAATCCTCATAAATAGCTACCCCGACATATTTATGATCCTGATTACCTTTATCAGCATAGCAATTCACCGTACCAATGGGGCGTGTGCTTTCATTCTCGACTATAATTGCCATACCAAACTTGTCTTCTTTTTCACCTTCAATGCTTTTAGTTATTCTGGCAATATATTCCTCATCTGGTTCTGGCTGATCTTTTTCCCAAGGAGCATCGAATAACTTAGCTTGGCCGTTCATTTGGCGCCATTTAAAGAATATAGGAACATCTTCCAATGTCCTTCTTCTCAACCAAACTATCTCGCCCTTGGCCAGGATCACCCCAGTATGTCCCGGTAATCTATCTTCATGGCCATTTTGGCCTTTTCTAAAATGTCTCCGGTCACTTCCTGTCCTTTGATGATACCCTGCTTCAGCACATTCCTGACATAACCCAGGTCATTGCCCAGTTCTATGCGCTTCTGCCGGATCGGGGCAAAATAGGCGTTCATGTTGGCTATCAGCTCCTTCTTGCAGACCACGCAGCCTCTCCCGCCTTTCAGGCATTCCTCTTTGATGGCGGCGTGGCCCGACGTGAATATCTGGTGGTAGCTATGAACTATACAGCCGTCGGGGTGACCGGGATCGTCCTTGCGGGCCTTGGCGGGATCGGTGTAGGCGCTCATGATCTTCTTGGCGGTCTCTTCTTCGCTGTCCTTGAGCTCTATGGAGTTGTTCAGTGATTTGCTCATCTTGGCGTTGCCGTCAAATCCCTTGATCCGCCCGAACGAGCCCACCTTGGCCTCCGGCTCCACGAACACCTGGCCGTAGATCCGGTTGAAATCGCGGGCGATCTCCCGGGTCATTTCTATCATCGGCAGCTGGTCGTCGCCCACCGGCACCAGGTCGGCATTGAAGGCCAGAATGTCGGCGGCCTGCGAGACGGGATAGGCGTAGAACCCGAAGGGCAGTGATTCCCCAAAACCCTTCTGCTTGATCTCCTCCTTGACCGTGGGATTGCGCCCCACCCGGGCCACTGTGACCAGATTCATGAAGAATATGGTCAGGTCGGCGATGGCCGGCAGTTTGGACTGAATGACGATGGTGGATTTATTCGGGTCTATCCCTGCCGCCAGGTTATCCAGGGTCACCTCGATGATGTTGTCGTGCACCTTTTGGGGGGCGTCAAAATTATCGGTCAACGCCTGAACATCCGCGATCAGAACATAGGTTTCGTACTGGTCCTGCAGTTTCACCCGCTCCACCAGCGAGCCGAAATAGTGCCCTATGTGCAGCGGTCCGGTGGGCCGGTCTCCTGTCAGAATACGTTTCATTTTGCCCGTAAACTGTAAATTGTGAAATGTGAAGTGTTAATTGTTTTTAGCGGCCAGACTTCGGATAAGACCGGCCAAGGTCTTGCTGACATTGGTTATCATTCCATCAATGTTGCTCTTCTCTTCCGCTTTGATATAACCCAGTGCCAATGACAGTTCCAAAAATGTATCCAGTTCGCTCAAAGATCCTCCGGCTATCGAAAGAAATTGTACAAATTCTTTTGTTGACCTTCGGGCTGCGCCCTCTGCGATATTGGCAGGAACCGAGGTCGCTGCACGCCGCATCTGGGATATAATTCCGTATTGCTCTTCTTTTGGATATCGGCCGGTAAGGTCATACACTGCCTTGGCCAGTTGAATGCTCATTTTCCAGACATCCAGTTTTTTATGCGCCCTTTCCATACTCACCCCCTTCATATTTCACAGTTTACAGTTCACAATTCACACCCCCTCGTTGATTTTGCTCCAAGGAGTGAATCCGTGCCCCAGCACTTCCTTGACGTCGGTGACCACCATGAAGGCCTTGGGATCCAGCAGACTGACTATTTCCTTCAACTGCACTAGCTCCCTCCGGCTGACCACGCAGAACAAAATGGCGCGCTCGGTGCCCTTGTAAAAGCCCTTGCCCACCCACATGGTCCCGCCCCGGTTCATCTCCAGCACCACTTCGCCCCTGATTAGCTGGTGGTTGTCGGAGATAATATAGGCCGCCTTATTGTAGGACCAGCCCTCCAGGATCACGTCCAGGATTCGACTGGAGACATACAAAGTGATCAGGCCGTACAAGGCCAGGTCCACGCTGCGGAAGGTCAGCCCGGCCAGGACGATGATGAAGAAGTCCACCATGATGATGCCGATGCCCGGGATGGCGTTGGTGTATTTGGCGATGATCTGGGCCACAATGTCCGAGCCCCCGGTGGTGGCCTGGTGCCGGAAAGCCAGCCCCAGTCCGACCCCCAGCAGGATGGCTCCGTAAAGCGCTGCCAGTATGGTGTTCTGGGTGGCAGCCTTGAAATGGAACATGGCCTGCAGGAAATCGGTCAAAAAGGAAGTGACAAACACCGCATAGATGGTGCGGAAACCGAATTTCTTGCCGAACTCCAGCAGCCCCCAGATGAACAGCGGTATGTTGACGGCGAAGATCACCACGCCCACCGGCAGTTTAAAAAGGTAGTGCAGAATAGTGCTTATTCCGGCCGCGCCGCCCGGGGCTATCTTATGGGGCACCAGGAACAGATCGTAGGAAAGGGCCATCAGGGCGCAGCCTATCGTGATCATGGAAAAGTCCCAGATGACCTTTGATAATTTGGGCTTTAAGCCCAGGCTTTTCAGGCTGATGTCCATAGATTATCGTTTATGCTCTTTTAGGAATTGTGCTTTGGCCAGTTCAATCACCTTCATCAGCGGCTGGCCGCTTTTTTGGGCGATCGTTCTGCATTCCTCATATTCCGGTATGAACTTATGAGATCCGTCGTAGAGGGTGACCCTTTTACCGGGGATCGGGCCGTAAGCGGTCTTTACTTTTGTCTCCCGGCGCGGAAGTGTATATCGTTCCAGCTCGCGGCGGCGGATGCCCAAAGTGGTGGTCTCTGAAAATATTGTATCCAGCATCGCGGCCTCGTTTTCCGGGCCGGTCAGGACCGAAAACATCACTGCGGGACGGTTTTTCTTCATTTGAATGGGCGTAAAATAAACGTCCAGCGCGCCCTGTTTGAAAAGAATTTCCAGCAGGTGCTGGTAGATTTGGGGGCTTAGGTCGTCGATATTGGTCTCCAGCATCACAATATCGCTAGGGCTTCTATTGTCCGGCATCAATTCTCCGGCCAGCACCCTCAGCAGGTTGGGCTGGGCCAGTTCCCGGGTGCCCGCGCCGTTCCCAACCGACTTTAGAATCATTTTGGGCATCGGCCCGAAGCCTTCGGCAAAATGGGTGATGATGGCCGCCCCGGTGGGAGTCACCAGTTCCCCGGAGAGATCGTTCTGATAGATCACCGCGTTCTTCAGAAGCTGGGCGGTGGCCGGTGCCGGCACCGGCAGGGTGCCGTGCTGGCATTTGACCTGCCCGTGCCCAAGATTCAAAGGCGAACAATATACTTCCTTGGCCCCCAACTCTTCCAGAGCCAGACAGCTGCCCACGATGTCAATGATAGCGTCAATCGCCCCCACTTCGTGAAAATGGATTTTCTGTTTTGAAATGCGGTGAACTTTTGACTCTGCTTCGGCCAGTCTGGTGAATATTGTAATGGAGTTATCTGTTACAAAACCAGACAGCCCGGCCTTTTTGATGATGGTCTCTATTTCCTTCAGGTGGCGGCAGGGCTGAGGGCCCGGCTTGACTTCCAGCTGCAGGCCTCCCAGGCCGCAACGCTTCACTTTGGCCAGTTCCACCTTCCAGCCTTTGACCGGCAGGCGTCTTAATGACCTCTCTATGTCTTTCCAGGAAGCCCCGGCATCAATCAGCCCGGCCAGGATCATGTTGCCGGAGGCTCCGGTGGGACAATCTAAATATATTACTTTCATTAGCTCTTTCCTTTGGCGATCATCCAGGCCAGGTAGCCGGCCCCGAACCCGTTGTCAATGTTCACCACCGCCACGCCCGGCGAGCAGCTGTTGAGCATGGCCAACAGCGCGGTGATCCCGCCGAAGCTGGCCCCGTAGCCCACGTTGGTGGGCACGGCGATCACCGGGCAGGCCACCAGGCCGCTGACCACGCTGGGCAGGGCGCCTTCCATCCCGGCCACGGCCACTACGACCTTGGCCTTCTGCAGGGTCTCCCTTTTGTCC
Source organism: candidate division TA06 bacterium (assembly GCA_016208585.1). Taxonomy (NCBI): domain Bacteria; species candidate division TA06 bacterium. The sequence goes on from JACQXR010000030.1 coordinate 15,179, forward strand.
AAGAGCCGGTGGATCCCGGCCACGCCGACATCCCATAACCGGACCACTCTTGCGCCAAGCAGTTCAGCGGTGACCGCGGCCTCTTCGGCCACCGGGATATCCGAGGTTCCGGCGGTTACCACCGCGATGTATTTTCCCGTTTTTGAGGATACAACCTTGCGGTTGCTGATGATCCGGGCAATGGGATAATAGACGGCTTTGGGATTGATCTTTTTCACCGCCTGATATTGCTCCAAGGCAGCCCGGGTGGCCATTACCAGCCCGTCACCCGACATGGCCTTGAAAATATTAGCTGCTTGTACTGGGGTCTTGCCCTGGCAGAATATCACCTCCGGCGCTCCCCGGCGCAATTCCCGGTGATTATCTATGTTGGCAAAACCGAGATTTTTAAAGGGAAGGTTTTTCAGGCGGTTCAACGCCTGGGCTTCGGTCATCTTCCCGGTTTTGATCTGTTTTATTATTTCCAGTAATTTATCTTGTTTCATATCGGTTGAAAATCAATGATATCAATGCTTTGGGTTTACTGTTTTTTAGGATTGAAGCAGCCCGTTTGATAACCCAGCAGATCAAGCGTGACGAACTGGTAGCCTGCCGCTTTAATCTTGTTGGTCAATTTTATTTTATTTTTTATGATTTTAGCAAATTCCTTAGAATCCACTTCTATCCGGGCCACTTGGCCGTGATGGCGGACCCGGTATTTTTTAAGACCCAGCTCAGCCAAAGCTTCCTCTGCCTTTTCCACCTGCTTTAAAACCGCGGCATCGATCTTAACCCCGTAAGGTATCCGCAAGGCCAGGCAGGCATTGGCCGGATGATCCCAGTTGGGCAGGCCTTTTTGCTTGGCGATCATTCTGATCTCGGCCTTGGTCATCCCTACTTCCACAAATGGACTTTTTATCCCCCGCTCCTCGGCCGCCCGGCGGCCGGGCCGGAAGTCGTGGACATCGTCGGCATTGGTGCCGTCCAGGATATATTTTATCCCTTTTTTTGAAGCAATGGATTTTATGGCCTTGAATAGATGTTTTTTGCAGTGATAGCAGCGGTCAGTGGGGTTGGAATTGAATTTCGGATCGTTCAGCTCATCGGTCTTAAGCGCCAGCAGTTTGATCCCGAATTTGCGGGCTATTGCTCTGGCCTGCTTCATTTCGCCCGGAGTGTAGGATTGTGATACCGCCGTCACCGCCAGATGCTTGTTGCCCAGCGCCTCCCTGACCAGCAAGGCCAGCAGCGAGCTGTCCACGCCCCCGGAATAGGCTATTGCTGCGCTACCGTAAGAGGAAAGGATTTTTTGCAGGCGGAGCAGTTTATCCTTTACTGCTGGCAGGGATGACTTCGTCATAAATCAATTATCCGGCCGCTCATGTCAGAGAGGTCCACCACCGCGCAGGTGGGCTTTCCGCTGAGATACCCGCAGCCTTCGCCGGGATTGATTACCAGGGTTCCCTCCTCCCGGATGTCCAGTTTGTGGGTATGGCCGTAAACCACCAGGTCAAAGTTAGCCGATTTGACCAGGCTCTCCAGGCAATAAGGCTCGTGCATCATGCAGATCCGCCGCGATCCCAGGTCAAACTCGTACGGCCCGGGATGCAGTTCAAACCCGGCCTCCTGGAATTTTTGGGAGAGGTAGACCTTGTCGCCGTCGTTATTGCCGAATACGGCTATCAGCTTTAGCTTGGTCTGTTCGAACACCGGCACCATGAACGGGGAGATCATGTCGCCGGCATGCAGCACGGTCTTGACGCCGTCCGCCTTGAAAGCCTCGCAAGCCTGGTAACACGACTTCAGGTCGTCGTGGGTATCGGAAATTAAACCTATTTTCATAATGATGAACTAATTTATTAATATTTTCTTTTCAATTTCATAAATGGCGGCTCAACTATTTGCAATAAACCACCGCATTCTTCCGATGGTTCTACATTATATACCTGAATTCCGTAGCATAAATATACACTACAGTCCTTTGAGGAGCTGAGGAGATACAGCTTTAAGGATGCGTTCTTGGCGTTTTGTTAATGTGACAATACGGGATAAGGTAAAACCTTTTGACTGATCACGCA
>JACQXR010000031.1 GCA_016208585.1 candidate division TA06 bacterium
CCCGTAAACTTGACAATCAAAAAACCGAAGTCAGAATTGGATGTGCCATTCTCAACCGCCTGGCTCAAATAGGTATGCCGGTGTCATATAAGGTTGCTGTCTAATCATCAATTTATCAGGGGATGCTGTATCTTTACAATTTTTGCGCAACAAAGCCGGCATTAATTATAAGTTCTGAGCGCTATGCTGTATGCTGTAAATGAACTGACATTTTTATTTTACCCGAAAGTAGGTCTGTAATATCTTTAATGTTCCTTTCTTATGACTAAGAAAGGAACCAAAGAAGTCTTTACCGCCCAGCTCCGCGGAAAGCAAGACTTGCGCCCCGGCACTCATTGAATCTAAACCAGCAGGAAGCAATAATATAGCAATGACTGCTTTATCGGGGCTGAAGCATAAGCCGCTCCGCTTAAAGGCGGGATACCAACCAAGGTTCGCTTCAGCGCTGCTGCCCGGCAAAAGCTGCCGTTTTAACCGACTATATGTCGGTTAAAGAATTTGTTGCCAGTATTATGCCTTATTTGCGGGTCAACAAATTCAGGCAGCTGACTATTAAGACATCAGAGCAGCGCTGAGCGAAAGTTCTCTTTGGAGCTTTCTCTTCAAAGAGAAAGCGGAGAAAAAGAAAAAATAAGTTAAAGATCAAAGAACAGGGTTTCTAATCTTGTTGCCCCACACTTTACAGACAAAACTTGATACGAGTTTACCAATAAAAAGTAATCCATTATCCGTTATCTGTTCCCTGAGTTTCCAGCCACTGCAGCCATTTGTCCAACCCCTCTCCGGTCTTGCAGGAAAGCCTGAATATCGGAACGTTGGGATTGAGCCGCCGGATGTCCCGCTCGGCAATGATTAAGTCAAAGTCCACTGCCTGAAGCAGGTCTATCTTGTTGATTATCACCGCCTGGGCCTCGGAAAAGATCAGCGGGTACTTGGCCGGCTTGTCATGGCCTTCGGGGGTGGACAGCACCACCACCTTCAGGTCCTCGCCCAGGTCGAACTCGGCCGGGCAGACCAGGTTGCCTACGTTTTCAATAAACAGAAAATTCAATCCGCTAAGATCCAGGCTGCTTAACACCGAGTCTATCATATGAGCGTCCAGGTGACAGCCGCCCTCGGTGTTGATCTGGACCACCGGCACGCCCAGGGCCTCTATTCTTTTGGCGTCGTGGTCGCCGGTGATGTCGCCCTCGATCGCCGCCAGCTTAAAGTTTGGAGTCAGACCCTTGATAGTCTGCTCCAGAAAAGTGGTCTTTCCGGCTCCGGGCGAGGCGATCAGATTCAGCACCAGTATCTTCCGGGACCTGAACCACTGCCGGTTTTTTGCGGCCTGGGACAGGTTCTCGTCCATGATGTTCTTTAAGATCTTTATCTCAGCCATTGTCCACTTCCATGCTTTCAATATACATCTCCCGGCCCCCGGCTATCCGGACATTCAACGAACCGCAGTGGGCGCAGCCCAGTCCCAGGTCCTGCCGCTCCGATTCCTTTTGGCAGTCCCGGCAATGAACCTTGACCGGCGCCCACTCTATCTTCAGCCCGGCTCCTTCGGCCATGGTGCCTGAGGCCAGCAGATTGAAATTCATCTCCACCGCTTCCGGCACGTATCCGGTCAGCCGCCCGATCTTCAAATTTATTCTGGTTACTTTAGTGGCCCCGGCTTTTTGGGCCTGTTCCAGCACTATCTTGAAAAGACTCTGGGTGATGGCCAGTTCGTGCATCAGCGGGTCTTTTTGAGTTTGTTGAGCTCGCTCCGGGCGTTGGCGTCGCTGGGATTGCGGGCCAGCCATTGTTCCAGGATGGCGATGGCCTTGGCGGTGTCCTTCCGGGTCAGATAGAAGGTGTACAGCCGGCCGTAGCCCTCCCCGAAATTGGGGTTGATCTGGATGCCTTTCATGTAATAGTACTCGGCCGAATCCGGCATCCCGGCCTGCTGGAAGGACATTCCCAGTTGCATCAGGATGTAGGGATTGGCCGGATCCTTCTGCATCACTTTGCGAAAATAACCCAATGCCTTGGCAAACTCTCCCAACTCGGCGTAGGTCACCCCCAGCCAGTTCAACCCGGCCGATTCCTCGGGCATGATGTTGTGTGCCTGCTCGAACTGCTGCACCGCCTGCAGCCGCAGTTCTTTGGCCTGCTGAAGGCGGTTGTTCTGGCGGGTCTGATCGGCCTGGCGGCGCAGGGCCATTCCCAGGTTCCAATAGGTCACCGCGTAATTGCCCAGCAACCGCTGGGTGTTCTCGTCCTTGAACACCTTGGGGTCGGTCAGCCCCCGCATCCGGTAGACCTGGTTCAGGTTGTTCCGGGTAACCTGGATATTGGGCTGTTTTTTGGCGGCGCTGTCTGGCAGTATCCGGTAAAGCATTCCCTCAAAGGAGAGATAGTTTTCCAACCCGGTCAGGTTGTCGTCCGAGACCGTGGCCGCGAAGTAGATGGGGTGTTTTTCCTGGTAATCCTTCCCGAACACCAGGGCGGCAAACTCCTTGGGCGGAGCCAGCGCCTGGGCAAAGGACAGTTTTTTGCCGGCGTTGGCCGCGATTATCAGCCGGACAGCGATGTCGGAAACTTTGAAGATCTGCCCGTCCGGGGTCCGCAGCGGCTGGAGTTGGTCAATCTGGTAGTCAGAGATGTCCAGGGCCACGCCGTTCTGCTTCATCTGCTTAAGGTACCAGTTGGTGTTGCCCAGGGAAAGATTGACGATCCTGACGTCCTTGCGGACCCTTAAGACCTCCTGGACGAACCAGACCGGAAAGGTGTCGTTGTCCCCGTTGGTGAAGACGATGCCTCCGGGCAGGGCCGATTGCAGAATGTTATAGCCGTAGTCCGAGGGGATCCAGTTGTTGGAGCGGTCTTTTTCGTGATAGTACCTCTTGACGTTGTAAAGGCCCACCGCCAGTAAAATTACCCCCAGGGCGATTATGGCATAGCGGGACCATTCTTTAGCCTGCTTGGTCATCACTTCCCGTACTAGGCGCATCAGCCGCCAGGTGCCCATGCCAATCCAGACGGCGAAGAACAGGTAGCAGGGCGCATAGATATAATCCCGGTCGCGGGGCTGGGGATTGCCCATGTTCAGGTAGACCACTAATCCCAGTCCGGTGACCAGAAAGGCCGGGCCGACTATGGAGAAGCTTTTATCCTTGCGTTTAAGCAGATGAAAGAAACCGAACACCACCGCCAGGGCGATCAGGATGGCGGCCAGGGGGCTGCCCTGGAAAACGCCCAATAAGATTCCGCCCACCAGCAGAATCAGAGCCGCGGTGGAAAGCTTTTTGTCCTCGCCCTCCCACAGGTGCATCAGGGCCCCGAAGATGCCCAAAGCCATTGAGACCACGTTGAACTGCCACTTGAAATAACGGAAGTACATGTGGTTGAACTGGTACATGAAGTCGGCCTTGCGTTGGAAAAAATTGAAAGGCTCGTATTGTTTGCGCTGCAGCACGTACATCAGGGACTCCCAGTCCTTGGGAGCGCATTCGTTGATCCCCGGATTAAGGTTGGACCGCACCAGCAGATAGGCGTTGATAGTCAGGGCCAAAAAGAACAGCGCCGCCCCGATCAGCCAGATCTTCCAGTCCATCAGGGCCTTCCAGTCTATCAGCAGGATGAATATCAGTATCGGCAGGGCCGCCAGCAGGGTGGCCATATGGCTGGCCCAGCCCAGCCCGAACAGGAAGGCTAAAAGCAGAATGACCTTGCGGTTGCCCACCTGACCCATGTTGTCCCGCCAGCGCATGGCCAGCCAGACCGTCAGGGTCAGGGTGAACATGGCCAGGCCGTAAACCTCGGCTTCGACCGAATTGTCCCACCAGGTGGGGGCAAAGGCCAAAAAGATGGCGCCCACCGCCCCGCTTAAGTGCAGCATCAACCGCTCCAGGTCGTCCTTAGGCTCGCCCCGCCATAATACAATCAGCTTGACCGTTAAAAGATAGACGAAGGCCACGGTGATGGCCGAGAATAGCGGCGAAAGCAGGTTGATCCGGGCCGCGATCTCGGGCAGGAAGCGGAACATTAGGATAGTGGTCCGGCCGATCACCGCGTAGAGCGGATATCCCGGGGGATGGGGAATGCCCAGAATGTTGGAGATGGCGATGAACTCGCCGCAGTCCCAGAACGAGGTGGTGGCGGCCATGGTCTTGACGTAGACGATGAAGGCCGTTAAAAACACGCCCAGACCGGTCAAAAGCCTGATCTTGGTTTCCTTCTGCATTTAACTGACGCTCCTTGCTGTGGATTAGATTAAATATTCTTGGTTTTAAAGAGTTCTTAAGTTTTAAGAGATCAACGAATATTATACCATAAATAAGATTTATGTCAATTTTAAAGTGGGCTAAAAAGGCAAAGGGCCGCCCCGCAATCCTCCTTCGTCTGCCCTGTGGCAGACTATGGCGGACAAGTTTACGAGACGGCCCTTTTTGTTTTACTGCTTGCCAGACCGGTTTTGGTTACAACCTTTTTAAATCCCGGTTACCCCGCCAACCAAGGTTAGAATCTTTCCGGCCTCGGACAGATTCCTTATAACCTTGGTTAGAACCTCCCTACTCCCTAACCTTGGAGAGAACACTGCCAACCCAGGTTAGAACCTTTCTAACCTGGGTTAGATCGTTTACAACCTTGGTTAGATGCCTTCTAACCTTGGTTAGAACCCTTCTGACCTGGGTTATAACCTTCCTGACCTAGGTTAGAACCTTCCTAACCTGGGTTACAAGCCTTATAACCTTGGTTAGAACCCTTGTAACCCGCTATTTTAGGGGTATTTACTGGGTTTTGGCCTTTTTTACGCCCCTTGAGGCCACTTTGGACATGGATTCCCGCATTTTCTTGAGTTTTTGGGAGAGCGTATGGTCTTTGCCCAAGGTTCCCACTATGGCATCCAACTGGGCCGAAGCCAGGGCGTATGTCTTCGGTAGTCATTTTAACCGACTGGGCGGTTTTGGCCTTTACTTCGGCCATGGCTTTAAGCTGTTCCTCTTCGGCTTTTTCCGAGGCCGCCGCTTTGCCCTGTAAAAGTTTTAATTTGGCGGTTATGTCCAACCCCTGTTTTTTAAGTTCCTCTTTGTTGGCCGACATGATCTCCGTCATTTGCCAGTTAAAGGAACGTTTTTGAGCTTCGGTTAAGGCGGCCATGATCGGTTTTCCTTTCCGTTTTGGTTTGTTTTTAAGTGGCCTTTACTTTAGGACCACCAGCTTTTTTGTATTGTTAAACTCATTAGCTTGGATGCGGTAAAACTGAAAAACAGTTAAAACAACAAATATATTTTTGTTTTACGTGCCCTGGTAGCTCTGGGCCGTTTGCTCCGGGACCGCCTCCACCTTGGCGTGCAAGGCCCGGGTCAACGCCTTTTTCAGCTCGGCGGCATCGGCCAGCTTCACTAAACGGCCGTAGCGGCAAAGCGAAATGGCCTGGTTTTCTTCGGACACCACCACCGCCACCGCGTCGGTCTCCAGGGTCAGGCCGTGGGCCGCCCGGTGCCGCATCCCGTAGCTGGCGACTATCTCCGGGTCCTGGGATACCGGCAGGGTGCAGCCGGCCGCCATTATCATTTCGCCCCGGATGATCACCGCGCCGTCGTGCATAGGTCCGCCTGGGACGAACAAAGACATCAGCAGGGGCTCGGAGACCTTGGCCCCGATCTCGGTGCCGGTGTCCATGTAATTCTTTAGGCCATCGTTTTTCTCAAAGACAATAATGGCCCCGAAGCTCCGCTGGGAAATGGTTTTGCAGGCCCGGGTTACTTCATCGATGGCCTTGGTCTCGCCCTTTAAAAAGATCCCCAAAAAACGGTTGCGCCCCAGTTGGGTCAAAGCGTTGCGGATTTCGGGCTGGAACAGGATCACGAAGGCCACCACCCACACGGTCCTCAGGGAATCCATGAACCATCCGGTGCCGGGCAGGTTGTACAACTGGGCCGCTATCCCTATGGCCACCAGCACCAGCACTCCAAACAGCATCTGGACCGCCCGGGTGCCCTTCATTAAATGGAATATCCGGAAGATGATGTAGGATACCAGCAGGATGTCCAAAATGTCCAGGGGCCGCACCGTCAGAAACGACAGGGCCCCCGGCAGATGGTAGCTGAAGTTGAATCTTTCGATCATAAGTTATTCACGGCTTGGTAAGGACTAAATGTCATGGTGAGCAGGGCTACGTAGTTTGACAAATCGAACCATCCCTCAATTCGCCAGGTATTACGTGCCCCTTCAAAAGCCAAGCATACTGGCAGTTTCAGGACAGGCTCTCGGGATGACAGTTATTCCGTTTTTACGTGCTGATATTGAAATTTGCTAAAGCCCAGTAAGTATTTAAAGCCTGGACCGTTTCTTTGACGTCATGGCAGCGAACGATATCGGCCCCGCCCTGTACCGCCAGCAGAGCCGCCGCCAGGCTGCCCGGCAGCCGTTCATCTGCCGGGATGCCGTTATTCAGTTTGCCGATGAATGATTTTCTGGAGGCTCCCGCCACTATCGGGCAGTCGATCTTTTTGAAATGCGCTAGATTCTTGAGCAAACTTAGATTGTGCTCCACTGTCTTGCCGAATCCGATCCCGGGGTCGATTGCGATGGCCGCGCGTTCCACCCCGGCCTCCAAAGCGATCTCGATCGAGCCATTCAGATAATCGCTGATCTCGACCAACAGATCGCCATACTGCGGGTCTTTCTGCATGTCCTCCGGCGTGCCCTTGATGTGCATCAGCACCAAGCCGGCCTTGTATTTTGCTGCCACGCCTGCCATCTGCGGATCAAATCTCAGACCTGAAATATCGTTGATTATGGAAGCCCCAACCTCCAACGACCTGCGAGCAACTTCGGATTTATAGGTATCTATCGAGATCGGAATGTTGGATCTTTTTGCCAGACCTTCGATGACCGGCACCACCCTTTTCAGTTCTTCGTCCGGAGAAACTTTTTTTGCCCCCGGCCGGGTGGACTCCCCCCCGATGTCTATGATGTCCGCCCCTTCCTCCGCCAGGCACAGCCCCCGGTCCACCGCCGCGCCGGGTTCAAGATACCTGCCGCCGTCGGAGAAGGAATCCGGGGTAACGTTCAGAATGCCCATCACCAGGGGCCTGTGGCCTGTGTCCAGATTATATTTGCCGCACTGCCAGATCATCATTTGCCTTTGGGGTTGTTCTGCCACAAAAGGCACAAAGGGGGCAAAAATAAATAGGAAATAGTATCCAACTACGCCAAGGCTTCGTCGGACAAAAATGGAAAATTGTAATTGTGCCCATTTGAAAATTTATTTTGTGAATTCTGTGCTTTTATATGGTTAATTAGTGTCCGTTAATAAACTCCGTTTTCTGGTCATTCCTGCGGAGGCAGGAATCCAGAACCCATTGAAATCACTGGATTCCCGTTTTCACGAGAATGACATAGTAGCAATTTATTAACGGACTCTAATTAGAAGTTGGGCCGCCCCTTGATCAGCGACAGGGCCTCCAGCCGGGTGGACTCCCGCTTCATCCCGCCCCGGATGGCCGAGGTCACCACCGAGGAGCCGGGCTTCTTCACCCCCCGCATGATCATGCACAGATGTTCCGCCTCCACCACCACCAGGACTCCCAGCGGTTTCAGCTTCTTCATAATGAGATCGGCGATGTCGGCGGCCAGCCGTTCCTGCAATTGCAGCCTCTTGGCCATGGCCTCCACCACCTTCACCAGGCTGGAGAATCCGGTAATCTTGTTGTGGCGCGGAATGTAGGCGATGTGCACCCGGCCGAAGAACGGCAGCAGGTGGTGCTCGCAGAGCGAGTGGAAGGTGATATCCTTGACCAGGATCATCTCGTCCTCGTTCTTGGCGGTATAGACCTTGAGCTCGTCGATGGGGTCGGCGGCCATGCCTGACAGGACCTCCTCGTACATCCGGGCCACCCGGCCGGGCGTGTCCACCAGCCCCTCCCGGCGGGGGTCTTCGCCGATGGCCAAGAGCAGGTCTTTGACCGCCTTCTGGATCCTCGGGCCGTCGGGCCTTTTGATCTTGGATTTATGCATTGGCGCTCGCCTTCTTGTCCCCCGGCTTTTTGTCCGAAGGTTTATCGGAAGCAAGGCCGGCCCTTTCCGGCAGGGGCTGGCCTTTTATTATCAGCTCCACCTGCTCGCCGTCCAAACATTCACGATCTAGCAGGGCCGCGGCCAGGTTCTCCAAAATCTTCTGGTTGTCCTTGAGAAGTTTGGAGGCCTTCTGGTTGGCGCCGTCCACCAGGGTCCGGATCTCGGAGTCTATCAGTTCGGCGGTCTGCTCGGAATAGTTCTTGATATGGCCGTAATCCCGGCCCAGAAATATCTCCTCGTCCTTCTTGCCGAAGGTCACCGGCCCCAGCTTCCGGCTCATCCCCCATTCGCAGACCATCTTGCGGGCCAGCTCGGTAGCCTGTTCGATGTCGTTGCCCGACCCGGTGGAGAGGTCCTTGAATATCAGCATCTCGGCCGCCCGGCCGCCCAGCATGATGGCCATTCGGTTCAGGCACCAGGTCCGGGAATAGTTGTGCTTCTCGTCGGTGGGCAGGGAAACCGTCACCCCCATGGCCCGGCCCCGGGGGATGATGGTCACCTTGTGGATGGGATCGGTGTCCTTGGTCAGCCGGCTGACCAAAGTATGGCCGGCCTCGTGGTAGGCGGTCATCTTCTTCTCGTCGTCGGTGATCACCATGCTCTTGCGCTCGGCCCCCATCAGCACCTTGTCCTTGGCCTCCTCCATGTCCTGCATGTAGACCTTGTCGTGGTTCTTGCGGGCGGCCAGCAAGGCGGCCTCGTTGACCATGTTGGCGATGTCGGCCCCGGAAAAACCGGGAGTGCCCCGGGCCAATATCTTCAGATCCACGTCTGAGGCCAGGGGCTTGTTCTTGGTATGGACCTTGAGGATGCCCTCCCGGCCCACCACATCGGGCCGGTCCACCACTATCACCCGGTCAAAACGTCCCGGCCTCATCAGGGCCGGATCCAGCACATCGGGGCGGTTGGTGGCCGCCAGGATGATCACTCCTTCGTTGCCGGCAAATCCGTCCATCTCCACCAGCAGGGCGTTCAGAGTCTGCTCCCGCTCGTCGTGGCCCCCGCCCAGCCCGGCGCCCCGGTGGCGGCCCACCGCGTCGATCTCGTCGATGAAGATGATGCAGGGGGCGCTGCGCTTGCCCTGCTCAAACAGGTCCCGCACCCGGGCCGCGCCCACCCCCACGAACATCTCCACGAAATCCGAGCCCGAGATGGAGAAGAACGGCACCGCCGCCTCTCCGGCCACCGCCCGGGCCAGCAGGGTCTTGCCGGTTCCCGGCGAGCCTAAGAGCAGGGCGCCCTTGGGGATCTTGCCGCCCAGCTTGGTGAACTTCTTGGGCTCCTTTAAGAATTCTATGATCTCCCGCAGGTCCGCCTTGGCCTCGTCGGCCCCGGCCACGTCGCTGAAGGTGACCTTGATTTTATCCTGGGAAAGCCGGGCCCGGCTTTTGCCGAAGGAGAACACCCCCTTCTGCCCGCCCTGCATCTGGCGCATGAATAAAAACCACAGCACCCCCAGCACAATCAGGAATCCGTAGTTCATCAAAAATGAGACCAGGCCACTGGGCTCGGTGGATTCGGCCTTGATCCTGACCCCCCGGGCCTCCAGCTCGGCGATCAGGTTCGGGTCCTCGATCGGCAGAAAGGTCTTGAACTTGGGGTATTCCAGCCTGACCCCGGACTTGATCCCCATCTTGGGCGACTTGAAATTACCCTTGACCTCCCGCCCGGTGAAGGTAACCTGGCTGATGTTCCCGACGTTGAGCTCCTCCCGGAACTGGCTGTAGATGATATCCAGCTGCCGGTCCTTGGGCTTGGAAAACAGATTGTACAGTGCTATGGCCAGCATCACCAATATCACCCAGATCAGCACCGCTCTCAGGCCGTCGCCAAAACCCTTGGGACTTGGGATCCTCTTTAGTCCCTTGTTGCCTTTATTGCCTTCCGCCATTATTCCTCCTCAATCCAACTTACATATGGCAGGTTGCGGTAGCGCTGTTTATGATCCAGCCCGTAACCCACCACGAATTTATCGGGGATGTTAAAACCCTTGTATTTCACCGGCACCTGGGCCTGCCGCCGTTTTTTTTTGTTTAACAGGGCGCAGACCGCGATGGAAGCGGGGCGTCGGGTCTTTAAGTTCTTTAAAAGATAGGACAGGGTCAGCCCGCTGTCCACGATGTCCTCTACCAGGATCACGTGCCGGCCTTGGATGTTGGTGAACAGGTCCTGGGTCAGGCGCACGATTCCGGCTGTCTTGGTGCCCCCGTCATAGCTGGCCACCGCGATGAAATCCGCCTCCGCCGGGATCGAGATTTCCCGCAGCAGATCGGCCATAAAGACGAAGGAACCACTTAAGACCCCCACCAGCACCGGGTCCTTGCCCCTATAGTCGCCCGAGATCATCCGGGCCATCTGCCTAACCCTGCTCTGGATCCGGGATTTGGAGATCAACACTTTGTGGGTTTTCGGTTTTTTATAAATTCCAGGCATAACACCTTTTTGGTTTTGGCAATGACAAAAAAATCGTCGGAACGCCTGACCCCGCAGAGCCAGACCACTGTTTTACCGCTCTTGACCAGCGGCCAGCCGGACCTTTCGCTTTGCGGTATCTTAGCCGCGATGAAAATATCCTTGATCTTCTTGGGAGACCTGTGCCCGAAGGGGATCATCCGGTCCCCGTCCTTCCTGGCTGTGATCATCAGGGGACTGCCTTCCAAGACGGCCTCGTCGAAATATGCCAGCTCCGGCGGGCATTTGGCGATATTGGCGATATCCCGCTTTTCGGCCAGCCAGGCTCTGATGGAATATTTTCCGGCCTTGGTGGTCCCTGGTATTGCCAGCGCTAGGGTTTTCAGCGCCGGCATTTGATCCTTGTTTTCTGCCTTTGCCGCAACAGCGGCACCCCGTTTAACACGCTGTGGCGGTGGCTGCAGCGGTGGCGTTTTTTTCGTAGACAGCGCCGCCCGGCCGTATGTTTTCTCGATCCAAATATCGCCGGTTAAATTGACCTTAGCCCCGGTTCTTCCCTTGAGCATCAGCTCGATGGCCCTGGTAATATGCAACAAATCCGGCACCGCTCCCCGGCCTAATAACAACTCCGAACAGTGCCGTAATATATTATGCTGTAACCCTTTATTATATAACTTAAATTTTGATAAATCAATAGCTATTTTGGATTTATCTCTTTTTGTGCACGAGTTAAAAGCCTTTTGAACCTGTTCGGTTATGATCTCCAGGTCATGCTCCACGTTCCCGGCCAGCTGGGACAATGCCTTCTTTATTTGGGGATTGTAGGTTTCCAACAGGGGCAGCAACTGATGACGGACCCGGTTGCGGAAGAATTTTTGTGACCGGTTGGAAGCGTCCTTCCTTCCGGCCAATTTGTGCTGTTTTAGGTATGCGTCGATACTGCTCCGGCTGCAGCTTAACAGAGGACGGATGAAAGGGCCGTTCCTTAAGGGGATCCCTGAAAGACCGTTTAATCCGCTGCCCCGGATCAGGCGCATCAGCACGGTTTCGGCCTGGTCGTCCAGATTGTGGCCGGTGGCTATCAGGTCGCATTGGTGGATCCGGGCCGTTTCCAGCAGTGCCGTGCGTCTTAATTCCCGGGCCGAGGTTTCCAGCGAGAGCTTGTTCTTCCGGGAGTGTTTCTTGGCATCCACGTTCTTAGTGATCAGCTTGATGCCCCAGCTCTGGGCCAGCTTCCCGGCCCAGACGGCGTCAGCTTTCGCGGCTTTTCCCCGCAGGTTATGATTGACATGGCAGGCGGTAAGCTTGAACTTCAGTTCCGGCGACAATTCCTGAAGCAGGTAAAGCAGGCCCAGGGAATCCGGGCCGCCGGAGAAGGCCGCCAGCACGCGGTCTCCGGGGCCGATCAGCTTTCGGGAGACGATGAATTCTTTGACCTGGGATCTCAGGTTTTCTTTTTGTTTCATTTGTTTAGACACTTATTACCAGCCGCAAAGACACCCAGGCACAAAAATAACTATTCACAATTCACC
>JACQXR010000032.1 GCA_016208585.1 candidate division TA06 bacterium
GAGCGGGAGATCCGCGATCTTTTGGGCGTGCAGTTCGAGGGCCATCCCGATCCCCGGCGCCTGGTGCTGGCCGACGACTGGCCGAACGGGGTATACCCGCTACGCCGGGACTTTGACTACAGCCAGAAGCCGCCCTCCAAGACGGAGAACGTCTATCCCTTCAAGGACAATCCGCCAAACACCACGGTGGTGGCCATGGGGCCGTATTTTCCGGTGTTCGAAGAAGCCACCTACTTCCGCCTTTACGTGGAGGGCGAGAAAGTGGTGGATGTGGACTACCGCGGCTTTTACGCCCACCGGGGGATAGAAAAATTAGGCGACGCCTCGCTGACCTATAACCAGATACCATTCATTGCCGAGCGGATCTGCGGCATCTGCGGCTTCGTGCACAATGTCTCCTTCTGCAAATTAGTGGAGCACGCGGCCGGGATCAAGGTCCCGCGCCGGGCCGACTATATAAGGACCATCATGCTGGAGCTGGAGCGGATCCATTCCCATGCCCTGTGGCTGGGGGTGGCCGGGCACATCATCGCCTTCGACACCGTGCTGATGCAGACCTGGCGGATGCGGGAGCCCATCATGTGGCTGTGCGAAAAGCTGACCGGAAACCGCAAGACCTACGGCATGAACCTGATCGGCGGGGTGCGCCGGGACATCACCCGGGCCATGGCGCCCGAGGTCCGCAAAAAGATAGACGCCATGGAAAAGGAATGGCTGGCGGTGCTGGACGCGGTCAAGAACGACACCACTTTAAGGATGAGGCTGGAAAAAGTCGGAATACTAAACAAGGACGGCTGCTACGAGTGGGCGGCGGTAGGCCCGACGGCCCGCGCCGCCGGCATCGACATGGACTCCCGCAAGGACCATCCCTATTGCGCCTACGACGCGGTGGACTTCACCGGACGGTGGTCCGGATCCTGGAGACCATTGAATCGTTCAAGATCGTCCGCCAGTGCTTAGACGCTTTGATGGAACTGCCGGAGGGCGACATCATCACCGAGATCCGGGACGAGATCCCGGCCGGGCGGATAGCCATCTCGGCGGTCGAAGCGCCCCGGGGCGAGGACGTCCACTTCCTGCTGACCGGCGGAGACAACCGGCCCTACCGCTGGCGGGTGCGCTGCCCAACCTATCCCAATCTGCCCACCGTGCAGGTGATGGTCAAGGGCGAGACCGTGGCCGACGTGCCGATCATTTTGGGTTCCATAGATCCCTGCTTCAGCTGCACTGAGCGGATGGAGGTCTGCGACCTGGGAACAGGTAAGGTCAGAGTCTATTCACAGGAAGAACTGGCGAACTGGACGGCGAAGCGGTAATACTGCTTTGTTCTAAACAGTTTGAAACGTTTGAACTTGTTTGAGAGGTTTGAGAAGTTAACCATTTTGAAAAATGTGATAAGTTATTGTGATTAACAAAAGGAGTTGTGTGATGACGGTAAATAATTTTGAGGACTTAAAAATCTGGCAGGAAGCCAGACAATTGACGAAGCGCATTTATGTAATTACTTCCAATAGTTGCATGAAGCATGACTATGCGCTGGTTGACCAGATGCGACGGGCTGCGGTATCGGTAATGGCGAATATAGCCGAGGGATTTGAACGGTGTAATAACAAGGAATTCATACAATACTTATATATTGCCAAAGGGTCTTGCGGGGAGTTGAGGAGCCATTTATTTGTGGCAGAGGATGCCGGATATATTGACGGCAAACTGTCTGCCGAAACACGGTCTTTCGCCGGCGGGCTTTCCTCGATGATAAACAATCTTATTTTATATCTCAAACAGAGCAAAATAAAAGGCGCCAAGCATAAAACAATTCCGCCAACCGTTCAAACCAGAGAAACCAGTTTAAACCTATTAAACGAAAAAAGCAAAGTATGATGACATCTTTTTTGAAAATAGCCGGTATGGTGGCGCTGCTGTTGTTCGTCTCCCCGCTGCTGGAGGGCATACTGCGCAAGTTCAAAGCGCTGGTGCATTCCCGGATCGGGCCGCCGCTGCTGCAGCCGTACTGGGACATCTTAAAGCTTTTAGGCAAGGACGATGTCCGCTCGCCCCACTCCTTCCTTGGCCCGCTGCCGGCCTTTCTGGGCCTGGCCGCCATCTTGGCCGCCGGCCTGCTGGTGCCCCTGGGCGCGGCTTCGCCGCTGGCCAGCGGCGACCTGTTCCTGTTCCTGTATCTGATCAGCTTCGCCTCGGTCTGCGTGATGCTGGCCGGCATGGACTCCGGCTCGCCCTACGGCTTTTTGGGCGCCGCCCGGGAGATGATGACCTCGTTCGTAGTGGAGCCGGTGCTGTTCATCGCTTTGATCACCGTGGCCATCAAGACCCGCAATTTCCGCTTCTCCGACATGGCGGCCTACCAGCAGATATCCGGGAACTCGCTTTCCACCATCATCTCCGGGGCCGCCCTGTTCTTGGGCATTCAGGCCCAGCTCAGCAAACTGCCGTTTGACATCCCCGAGGCCGAGGGCGAGCTGATGGGCGGCACCTTCGTGGAGATGTCCGGCCCGACCTTCGCCATGTACCGCTGGGGCTTCATCGCCAAGCAGGTGATATTCTCCATGATCCTGGCCCAGCTGTTCTTCCCCTGGCCGCTGGGATTGGCCGGCCTATGGGCGGTAGTGGCCCAGATCGTCAAAGTGGTTCTGATTGTGGTGCTGGTGGGATTGATTGACGTGGTCAACCCCCGGCTGAGGATAGACCAGGCCATAGTCTACTATTTCGGGGTGATCCTGATGGCCATAGTGGGGCTGGTGTTCGCGCTGGTGGGAGCTTGATATTGTTTGGCGTTTGTCGTTTACCGTTTGAAGTTGAGTATTTAATGTTTATTTAGGAGTGAAAGAAATGGCTACATTCAAAAGATTTGAGGACATCAATGCCTGGCAGAAGGCAAGAGAACTGACCAAGTCAGTTTATATGATCACGAAAGAAAGTATTTTTTACCGGGACCAGGGATTAAGGGAGCAGATCAGGCGGGCATCAATTTCGGTGATGTCTAATATTGCAGAAGGTTTTGGCCGGGGCGGGAAGAGGGAATTCATTCAGTTTTTATCCATAGCCAAGGGTTCGGTAACGGAAATCCAAAGCCATTTATACGTTGCCCTGGACATGGGCTACATAAATCAGCAGATTTTCGATAAAATGTATAAGGCAGCCGAAGACATTAACTGCATGATCTACGGCCTGATGTCATATCTGCAAAAGACGCCGGTTTCCGGAATAAAATATAAACAATGAACAATGAACAATGAACGGTAAACTGTAAACGTCAAACGCCAAACAGTAAACTGGAAACGGCAAACACTAAACGGTCAACAGTAAACGGTATAAAGCATGATACTATCAAAGATAAAAGAAGCCATCATCTGCTTCAAGAACCTGAGGGTCACTTTCCCCTATCCCTTAAAGCGGAACATCGAGGCCCTGCCGGTGGAAGGCTTCCGGGGCAAGCTGACCATAGACGTCTCCAAGTGCATCGGCTGCGCGGGCTGCGCCAACGTCTGCCCCTCGCGGCTGATCATCATCACCGACAAGAAAGCGGTGCGCCGGCTGGACTTTTACCTGGAGCGCTGCACCTACTGCGGGCGTTGCGCCGAGGTCTGCCCGGAGAAGGCCATCACCATGACCCAGGAGTTCGAGACCGCCACCGACGACGTCCACAACGACCTGCACATCAGCGCCGAGGTCTATATGGGCACCTGCCAGCGCTGCGGAAGATGCTTCGAGACCCAGACCATTTTGGACAAGATGATGACGGTGGGGTTCCGGAACAATCAAACTACCGAATAAACCACCAAGACTATTAAATGGGAAATGGGAAATAGAAAGTAGGATTTGTATCTTGCTCTTTTGGTGTTAAAATATTATAAAAACTATCTATGAAAAAAAGAATTTTCTTGATGTGGTTTGTGCTTCTTTGTGCAAAAGGATTTGTTTGCGCAGAAAGTAAGTTGTCAATCGGTCCATCTATAGGTGTGTATGCTCCATCGTTGCGGACGTGGTATACGGCCTGGCAAGCATTGGACAACAATAATGTTCATCCGTATAACAGGCCAATAGCACTACAGTGTGCTGGGAATTTACAATGGGGCATATCAAAGAATTTCGGGATAGGCATTAACATTGGTTATTGGGAAATAAGCGAATATTTTTACGGAAACGGTGGCCTGGATTCAAGCACATATGATACTTATAATCATCAGTACGAATATAAATTGGATATACTGCCGGTCGAAATTGCGCCATATTATTCAATATGTAAATTCAAATTCTTGAAAGCGAAAATTGGACCCACAATAGGTTGCGCTTGGGCTTCATTGCGTTACGACGATAGAACATGGATATCAGAAATATACCCAACGGAGGATATATTACAGAGCGATTATTATTGGAAGTCAACCGGCAGTGCAGTAACATTCGGTTTGCAGTCTGACCTTGATATAACTATATGGAAGAGACTGTCACTATCCTTTAACTGTGGGTACAAGGCAGGGAAAATTGACAATATGGTTGTTAACCAATCTTCTGATCTAACACAGACGGAGAAACCGTTGGTTCTGGAAAAAATGGCGACAGGAGCTAAAACACCAATCTCGCTTGAGTTGAACGGAATGACCATTGCGCTAATCCTGAAATATAATATATAGGAATCACTATGGGCGACTTAATCACAACCCTAATGGTCTGCCACTTTTTAGCCTCGGTGGGCGCGGCCGAGATCAGAAATCTTAAAACCTCCACCATTTTTCTGATGCTGCAGTCACTGCTCTTGGCCCTGATCATCGCGGCCTTCGCCGGGCGCAGCCAGAACTACTCGCTTTACTGGTGGGCGGCCATAACCGTGGTCTCCAAGGTGATCGTCATCCCCGGGATGTTGTGGTGGCACATCAAAAAGACCCAGGTGATGGAAATAAAGCCATTAGTCAGCTTCGTGGTCTCCTTTATCCTGCTGGCCATTTTTCTAGTGGCCTTTTACCAGATGATCCACACCCACGCCAATTTTGTGGCCCCCACCGCGGTCGCCGCGGCGGAGCCGACCCGCTCGGCCCTGGCCCTTTCCTTCACCATCTTCGTGCTGGGGCTATACGTGCTGGTGATCCACCGGGATGCGGTCAAGATCATCATCGGCCTGAACCTGATCGAGAACGGCGTGCACCTGGCTCTGGTCACTTTGGTGCCGCAAATGCCCATCACCACTAAATTGGGGATTGTCTCCAACGTCGTGTTCGCGATATTGATGTTGCTGTGGCTGACCCAAAACATCTACCAGGCCTTCGGGTCCTCCGACACCTTGAAGCTCTCCAGCTTGAAGGGATGAGGCCGGTATTAGTCTAAAAGGAAGAAACATCCGGCGAGAAACAATACGAAGTTTAAAACGCTTACAAAGGGGGAACTGCGATGGTGGATAAAAAACTGCTGAAGGACAATTCGCTGTTCAGCGACTGCAGCCAGTCCGAAATAGACAAACTGTCCCCGCTTTTCAGCGAGCGCTCCTACGTCGCCAACCAGGTGATGATCCCGGAGCAGTCCGAGAACCGCGAACTGATGATCCTGCTGGAAGGCAGCGTGGCGGTGGAAGTGGCCTTAAGCCTTTCGGCCAGCGCCGAAAAACTGATGCTGACCTCCGAGACTTCGCCCGGACGGATCATCGAATGGTCTTCGGCCATCGACACCACCAAAAGCGGGGGCACCGCTTCGGCCCGGGCCCTAAAGCCCACCAAAGTGCTGGTGGCCGACGGACAGGCGCTGGTCGGCCTGCTTAAGTCCGAGAAGGAGCTGGGCTACAAGCTGATGCAAAAGATACTGCTGGTGATCGCTTCGCGGCTGAAGGACACCAGATTGCAACTGATCAGCATGGCGGCGCAGTGCCGCTGACCCTGGCGAAGTTTTAAAAGTTGGAAATGTTAGAAACGTTTGAAAAGTTCAGGCCGGGAAAACAAGGGTCCTCAGCGCGAGAAGGGCATTCATGGAATCAAACGAAGCGATCCAACCGTAAACAGATAGATTGCTTCACTTCATCGGCAAGGCATGGGGCAATCCCTTCGGCATCGCTCAGGGCAAGTTTCAGTGCAGGCTCTGTCCGGCAAGTTGCCATACTCGCAATGACGGGGGCAATGACAATGGCTTTGCAAACAGCACACAAGCAATAAAATAGAGATTAACATATGGTTGTAACTATCAATCCCACCGCGGTTTCCATACTGCCGTTTCTGGTGTTCATCGTTCCGCTTATCTTTGGGGGCCTGATCTTCGCCCTGGGCCGTTATGGCAGGTTCTTCCGGCAGGGCCTGGCCCTGATCGGGATCTTCGCCACCCTGGCCATCTCGATCATGATGACCGGCCGGGTGCTGGGCGGCGAGGTGCTGACCTGGTGGAACAATAATTTCTACATCGATGGGCTGGCCACATTAATGGAACTGGCGGCCAGCGTGCTGGGAGCCATCGTGGTGGTCTACTCCATCTATTATTTTTCGGAGAAGACCGAGGCCGAGGAGGCCCACCCCTACACCAGCATGACCGGCTACTACGGACAGATCATGGTGTTTTTGGGCCTGATGAACTGGACCTGCGCCACCAACAACATCATCATGATATACGTCTCCCTGGAATTCACCACCCTGGCCACGGTGTTTCTGGTGACCTTCCACTGGAACAAGCAGGCGCTGGAGGCGGGTTACAAATATCTTCTTTTGGTAACGGTGGGAGTGATCTTCGCCCTGCTGGGCTCGGTCCTTTTATACGCCGCGGCCATTCCCTACCTGCCGGTGTCGCGGATACTGCTGCTGACAGAGCTGGGAACCATCGCTACCAAGATACCGACCAACATAGTGCTTTTAGCCTCGGCCTTATTAGTGGTAGGCTTCGGCACCAAGGCCGGGTTGGTGCCTTTCCACGCCTGGCTGCCGGACGCCCATGCCGAGGCCCCGGCCCCGGTATCGGCCCTGCTTTCGGGCATAGTCATCAAGGTGGGAGCCTACGCTCTGGCCCGCACCATCTCGGTTTTCGCCCCGCACTATGGCACCATCCCGCTGTTCATCGCCATCCTGTGCTCCATCTCCATGATCGTGGGAATGATGATGGCCATGATCCAGGACGACCTGAAGCGGATGCTGGCTTTCTCCTCGGTGGCCCAGATCGCCTACGTCATCGAGGGCCTGGGAATGGGCACTTACCTGGGCATTTACGGCGGCCTGATGCACCTTTTAAATCACTCCATCGTCAAGGGCCTGCTGTTCCTGTCCGTGGGTGCGCTGATCTACGCCACCGGCAAGCGCAAGGTGTCCGAGTTGTCAAAGATCAAATTAAACATGCCCATCACCGCCTTTTGCTTTTTCGTGGGCATCTTCGCCCTGTCCGGGATGCCTCCCTTCAACGGCTTCGTCTCCAAATTCACCCTGTTTTTGGCGGTGGGCCAGGCCAATCTTTTGTGGGCGGCCATCATCGGCATCATCACCTCGCTGTTCACTTTGGTCTGCTTCTTTAGGGCTGGTTACAAGATATTCTGGTCGCCGAAAGAGATTCATGCTGTTGGCGCGGAATCAACCACCGCCGCCGAGGTCCCGGCCGGAATGTGGGTGGGGATGGTGATCCTGGCCGCGGCGGCTATCGCGCTGGGAGTGTTCCCCCAGATTGTCCATCCGCTGATAGACAGCGCGACCAAGTGCATCTTGAGGATCCTCATTGGAGGCTAACTTAGGAACGGTTTGAAAGGTTTGAAACGTTTGAAAGGTTGGAAATGGTTGGAAGCGACATAGTAGCACGATTTTGAAATTCGTAGCACGAAATAAAAATCAAAACAATATATGCGGACAGATAAAATGAAAAAAACAACAGCAATACTCATAACGGCAGGCGTTTTGGCAGCGCTTGTATTTTCCGGCTGCAGGCCGGGCGGCCAGCAGATCAGGATAGGGGTGGCCGGGCCTTTGACACTCAAATAAAACAGTGGGGTAATATCATGACGCATCTGGAAACAAAGGAATACATCGTATCCGTGATCCGCGATGAGTTCAAAGAAAAAAACATCGCAATAAAAAAGATGATCCTTTTTGGAAGCCAGGCGCGGCAGAATGCCGGGCCCGACAGTGACTGGGACTTTTTGGTGGGCATCTCAGATGAATTGGGGTTTGTAGAGAAATCTAAAATATCAACCAGCATTCAAAGAAAACTGGCGATAAACCATCTCTCGGCCGATATCATCATCAAATCCGAAAGGAAAATGGATCAGGAGAGGAATAACGTCGGCTTCATAACTTATTACGCGCTCAAGGACGGAGTCCCGGCATGAATGAAGAAATCGTTAAATTGTGGATCCTAAAAGCGGATAACGATTTTAAAACCGGCAGGGATGAACTGGCCACGGAAAACCCGGCTACGGATACCATTTGCTTTCACATGCAATAGTGCGTGGAAAAACATCTTAAGGCATTTTTGGTTTTCAATGGCGTTGAGATCTCAAAAACCCACAATTTATCCCTTATTCTGCAGCAGTGCGTTGATGTTGACCCTGAGTTTGAAAATCTAAAATCGATCGGTGCGGATGAATTAACCCCCTATGCAGTCAATGCCCGATACCCGGATGATTTTTATATGCCGTCTCAGGAAGAAACTCAGAATGCCGTTCGGGTGGCGGAAGAAGTGAAGACCTTTGTCCTTGCAAAAATAAAACCATTAACATGAAATCGGGCGCATTAAAATGGAAAAAACAATTGCAATGTTTCTAACGGTCAGCGTTCTGATAACGCTTTTGGTAACCGGCTGCGGGCCGGGCGGCCAGCAGATCAAGATCGGCATTGCCGGCCCTTTAACCGGGGAGCAGGGCAAGGCCGGTCAGGACCTGCTACACGGGGTGCAACTGGCGGTCTCGGAGTGCAACGACCGAGGCGGGGTGCTGGGGAAAAGAGTGGTGATCATCGCCGGCGATGACCGGGCCGATGAGCGCGAGGCCCAGAACATCGCCCAGTGCCTGTGCGACCAGGGAGTGGCCGGAGTGATCGGGCATTACAACAGCCATTGCTCCATATCCAGCAGCCGGATCTACAACCAGAGGGGGATACCGCAGATCACGCCCTCGTCCACCAATCCCAAATTCACCGAGCAGGGCTTTGTCAACGTCTTCCGCACCTGCGGCCGCGACGACCAGCAGGGCAGGATAGCCGCCGACTACGCCTTCAACACTCTGAAGGTCAAGAAGGTGGCCGTCTTCTCTGACGGCACCACCTACGGACAGGGCCTGGTTGAGGAGTTCAAAAAGTCGATATTGCTGAACAACAAGCCTAAAAAGATAGAAGTAACGATAGTGGCCGAAGCCCGGATTCCGGTGATCACCGAAGGCAAGGCCCCGGACTACGGCCCGCTGCTGGATCCGCTGATCAGCTACCAGCCCGACCTGATATACTTCGGCGGCAGTTATCCCGAAGGGGCCAGGCTGATCCGGCAGGTCAAAGAACGCCGGCTGGCGGCGGCCTTCATGTCCGGCGACGCCATCGCCAGCTCAGAGCTGATCAAGCGGGGCGGGGCGGCCACCGAGGGGATCTATTTTACCTTCGGCCCGGCGGTGGAAGAGATGCCCCAGGCCGGCAGGTTCTACGGATCATTCAAGGCCCGCTACGGCGAGCTGGGACCCTACTCGGTTTATGCTTACGATGCCGCCAATGTGCTGCTGAAGAGCATCAAACTGGCCGGGACGACCAACGGGGATTCCCTGATCAAGGTGATCCATTCCGCCAAATTCGCCGGGGCCATGGGGGAACTGGAGTTTGACTCCGCGGGCGACATCAAAACCGCGCCCTATGTACTGTGGACGGTGAAGGGCGGGGAGTTCGGGCCGGTCAAGATGCAGAACGACAAAAAAGTCGAGTGATATTCCAGTAAAAACATGTGATATAATGGTGATGCGGTGGTGATACAATGGCAAGTAGCGAGAGAAAAAAGGTGATACAGGATTTCACCGATTTGGAAATATACCAACTGGCGCTTGATCTGGCGGAGTGGATTTATCAAATCACGGCGAATTTTCCCAAAGAGGAACAATATAATTTGGCTTCGCAAGTGCGTAGATCATCAAACTCGATTGGCGCCAATATTGCCGAGGGCTGGGGTAGGTATACCTATAAAGAACGGATTCATTTTTGCATCATTGCCCGTGGCTCATTGGCTGAAACCAAGCATCACATGATCTTCAGCCATAGGATGAAGTACATAACCACCGAGACCCTCGATACACATATCGCGAAGCACAAGAACCTCTCTGTCAAATTAAATAATTACATCGCTTCTCTCCATCGTCTATCGTAAAACATCTCACCATGGCATCACCAGTGTATCCCCAAAGCATAACATACAAGTAAGCAGTACCATGTTCCTAAAAAAACTTTGCGCCAAGGCCTTTCCCAAGTCGCTGTGGATCTATCACGTCAACACTGGGTCCTGCAACGGCTGCGACATCGAGATCGTGGACGTGATCACTCCATACTACGACGCCGAGCGCTTCGGGATCAAGCTGGCTGGCAGCCCCCGTCACGCCGACATCATGCTGGTGTCCGGGCCGGTGACCCGCCAGGCCCTGCCCTCCTTAAAGCGGGCCTACCAGGCCATTCCCGACCCCAAGATCGTGATCGTGGTGGGCTCCTGCGGGGCCGGCGGCAGCCTGTGGTTTGACACCTACAATGTGGTAGGCGGGGTGGACAAGGTAATCCCGGTCAACTACTACATCCCCGGCTGTCCGCCCCGGCCCGAGGCCATCCTCTATGGGGTGGCGGTGGCCCTGGGGCTGGCTCCCAAGAAGGTCAAGGCCGAGGAAACGGTGGAAGGGCCGATCCGGGAGGGAAGGTGGAAATGACGATGCTGAATATAAAATCAGAAAGCAAAAGGCAAAATAATCTGCTCACATGGGGTTTGACTTTTTTGCTCTCTGCCTTCTGCCTTCTGCCTTTAGCGGGCTGCGACAACATTTCCCGGGGAAGCCTTAGCCAGGAAGCGGTAAAGATGGCGGTGTTGCCGGCCTATTCCACCAACCAGATGAGCCAGAAGTACCTGCCGCTGCTGAAATATCTTTCCGGTGAGACCGGATACGAGGTTCAGTACATCTGGGGCCAGAGTTATGCCGGGCTGAGCGCGGCCATAGAGACCTCGGGGGCCGATTTCGTGATCTGCGACCCCTTGTCCTACCTGATCCTGCAGAAGACCCACCGGGCCAGACCGCTGGTGATCAGCGCTGCGGCCGCCGGACTGACGGATGTGCGGGGGATGATATTTGTCCCGCTAGATTCAAAGATCACCGATCCCCTGTCCCTAAAAGGTAAGCTGGTAGCCTGCGCCTCCATGCAGTCCTCCGAGGGATTCATATCCCAAGCCTTTTACCTGAGATCACTGGGGCTTTTACCGGGAAAGGATTACCGGCTGCTGATCTGCGGTACCATGGACGAGGCGGTCAAGAAAGTGGCCGCCGGCCAGGCCGGGGCGGGCTTCGGAGGATCCGGATGTCTGGAGGCAGCAAAGGAAAAGGGACTGATCCTGCTGGCCGGCGCCGAGCCGGTGCCGGGCTGGCTGTGCCTGAGCCTGAAGGACGATAACTATGAGGTGGAAGAAAAACTGACCCAGGCATTTTTACGGCTCAACCAAAACAACCCGGAGCATAAAAAAGTTCTGGACGGGCTGAGGTGCTATGGTTTTATAAGCCCGTCAGGAGTTGATTTCAAAGGACTGGCGGAGAAGGCGCAAAGCCTGAACGTTCCTTTTTAAATTGCAATTCCCGGTGGTCTCTGCCACAGGGATACCACATAGAGGGAAAGTCTGAAAGCCGCCGGTTGTCAGGGTAATGTCTTACCTTGACAGACCCTGCGGTCTCTGTCGCAGGGTCATTGATTTTGGGTGTAAGTTTTGTATAGCAAGAGTAGAAAACAGATCTTTCAAATCTAAAAGAGAGTTTCTTTCTTTTTCTCC
>JACQXR010000033.1 GCA_016208585.1 candidate division TA06 bacterium
GGCTTTGCCCCCTGGCGCAAGGAAAGCAGGGTCATAGAAACAGACCTGGATTGCAGGCCGTGTTCGCTGCACGGTTCAAATAAATGCCCTAAGGGTAAGGGCCATTTAAAATGCATGAAATTTATCACTGCCGAACAGGTGTTTACGGAAGTGCAGAAAGTATTAAGTGCTTATCCTCAAATAACAATTTGGGCATAAACGGCTGCAAAACCGCCATACTGCGTCACGCTCATTCACCGTATCGCTGTGGATACGCTTCACTCGCGTTCCTGGTCTGGCATGGTTTGACAGGCTCACCACATGCCTTTTCGCTCGTTTATGCTGACCCAAAGCTTATTTAAGGATAAACTCTAAGAATAATTTAACTAACCGCGAAGACGCCAAGGTCGCCAAGGTTTGATATTCAAGATGCCATCAAACAAGATGTGGCAGGTCAATATCATAACCAATTGCAGCTCTTTGACTAATAACCGGACAGTACTGATTGTAAACTGTAAATTGAAACGCGCCTGTAGCTCAGTTGGATAGAGCATCGGACTTCGAATCCGCAGGCCGCCCGTTCGACTCGGGCCAGGCGCGCCACTAACTTGGGAACAGAGAACGGGGATCGGATGATAGGGAATAGATGGTGGGGATTAGATTACAGGGGACGGATCGTTGTTCCCGAACGGGGATCGGGTAGATGCATAAAGTTCCGGCCGATCCATGTCCGGTTTGGACTGTTTCTCTGGTAGAAAAATTGATTTTAGCCTGTTAGCCTTGACTTTAACCGCTATAAGTGTTAAAATTATCCCTCTGCTTTTAAAACCAATGTAAGGCCTATGTCAATGCAATACAATTACATAGTAATATGGTTGATAGAAGACCCCTTTGACTGAATCCACCGAGGGGGGTACTATCCGCAGATTCATACAGATTAACGCAGATTAAAAACTATTCTTTATGCCTCAAGCCAATGGGGACCAGCATCATTATTATCTGTGAAAATCTGCAAAATCTGCGGATGTAAAAGCCCAGAGATTACCATCTTAGCAAACATAATCAAAAATCCAGGTCCTAACACCTTTAGGACCCTACATATACAGGAGGCAATAGAAATGGCCAAGAAAAGAGTTTTGATAATGGGAGCCGCCGGACGCGACTTTCATAATTTTAATACCTATTTTCGCAACAACAAGGACTATCAGGTGGTGGCCTTCACCGCCGCCCAGATCCCGGACATCGCCGGCAGAAAATATCCCGCGGCCCTGGCCGGAAAGATGTACCCCAAGGGCATCCCGATCTACGACGAGAAGGGACTGACCAAGTTGATCGCCAAGTTCAAGGTGGAGACCGTGGTCTTCGCCTATTCCGACGTGCCCTATCCCTATGTGATGAGCAAGGGCGCGGTGGTCAATGCCGCCGGGGCCGACTTCATGATGCTGGGCCCGGACGCCACCATGATCAAGTCCAAGAAACCGCTGATCTCCATCTGCGCCGCCCGCACCGGCTGCGGCAAGAGCCAGACCACCCGCCGGGTGATCGAGGCCCTGATTGCCATGGGCCAGAAAGTGGTGGCGGTGCGTCATCCTATGCCCTACGGCGATCTGGTGAAACAGAAGGTCCAGCGCTATGCCACCATCGAAGATCTCAAAAAGCATAAATGCACCATCGAAGAGATGGAAGAGTACGAGCCGCATCTGGTCCGGGGCAACGTGATCTATTCCGGAGTGGACTATGAGGCCATCCTGCGCCAGGCCGAGAAGGAGGCCGACGTTGTGGTCTGGGACGGGGGCAACAACGATTTCTCGTTCTACCGGTCCGACCTGGAGATAGTGGTGGTGGATCCCCACCGTCCGGGACACGAGATGGCATACTATCCGGGCGAGGTCAATCTGCGCCGGGCCGACGTGATCGTCATCAACAAGGAGGACAGCGCCACCAGGGAGAACATCGCCCTGGTCAAGAGGAACATCGCCGCCGCCAACCCCCGGGCCGTGGTGATCGCCGCCAATTCGCCGGTGACGATAGAGCGGCCCGAGCTGATCACCGGCAAGAAGGCGCTGATAATCGAGGACGGCCCGACCCTGACCCATGGCGAGATGAAATATGGAGCCGGAGTGGTGGCCGCCAAAAAGTACGGAGTGGGCCAGATGGTGGATCCCCGGCCCTATGCCGTGGGCGCCATTGCCGGGACCTTCCAAAAATATCCGGGGATCGGGGCACTGCTGCCGGCCATGGGCTATTCTGGCCAGCAGATCAAGGACCTGCAGACCACCATCGACAACACCCCCTGCGACCTCTACATCATCGGCACGCCCATCGACCTGCGCCGGTTCATCAAGTTCAACAAGCCGGCCCTGCGGGTAACCTACGAGCTGGCCGAGATCGGCCAGCCGGACCTGGCCGAGGTGATCCAGAAGAAATTCAAATTCAAGAAGAAGTAAAGACCAGCCACGGAGGCACTGAGGCACAGAAATGCAAAATGCAAATTGCATAATGTAAATTAAAAATGGTCTTTGTCTCTGTGGCAAAAACATTATGCCTCACAAAACAGCAGTCATTGCCCTGGGCGGGAACGCCATCGGGGCCACCGGCAAGGAAGACATTCACCAGCAGTTCGCCAACACCCGCCAGGCCCTGGCCGGGTTCATCGAGTTGATCAGGGAAGGCTATAACCTGGCCATCACCCACGGCAACGGCCCCCAGGTGGGCAATGCACTGTTGCGGGTGGAGCGGACCTTTCCCGACGGCATTCCGGCCCTGCCGCTGGGCGTGATCGTGGCAGACACCGAGGGCGGCATGGGCTACATGATAGAGCAGTCCCTGCAGAACCTGCTGGCCGCCAAAAATATCGATCGCCAGGTGGTGACCCTGGTCACCCAAGTGGTGGTGGACCGGGACGATCCCTCCATCCGCAATCCCTCCAAACCCATTGGGCCCTACTACAAGCAGGAAGAAGTGGAGGCTCTCAAGGCCCGGGGCTGGGTGGTCAAGGACGACGCCAGGCGCGGCTTCAGGCGCTTCGTGCCTTCGCCCATTCCCAAGGCCATCGTCAACAAAAAGACCATCAAACAATTAGTGCAGCAGGGAACCATCGTCATCGCCGGGGGCGGGGGCGGGGTGCCGGTCTGCATCCAAAGCGACGGCAGTTACGAAGGGATGGACGCGGTGATAGACAAGGACCGGGCCTCGGCGGTGCTGGCCCGGGACATCGCGGCCGAAACCCTGATGATCCTGACCGCAGTGGAAAAGGTCTCGTTGAATTATAAGAAGCCCGGCCAGCAGGACCTGTCTTCGCTGACCATGGCCGAGGCCAAGAAATACCTGACCCAGGGACAGTTCGCCGCCGGATCGATGGGGCCGAAGATCGAGGCCGCCATTCAGTTCCTGGAATACGGCGGGAAACAGGTGATCATCACCTCGCTGGATAAAGCGGCCCAGGCCTTGAAGGGGCAGGCTGGGACCAGGATCACGGCTTAGGCCTGCCACTCCGCCATCCTCCTGCGGCGGACAAGAAGGCGGACCCGCCAATAGGGACTACTTGCGGTGGCGGGGGAGGCTCGGAGACGCAGAGGCTTAGAGCTTATCCTCGCTTATTTAAGAATAAACTCTTAAAATGTTCCGTTATGAAAATACGTGATCTGATAAAATTGATCGAACAAGACGGCTGGTATCTGGTGACCACCAAGGGGAGCCACCGCCAATATAAGCACCGGCTGAAAACAGGGAGGGTGACTATTGCCGGGCATCCGGGTGATGATATAGCTGCACAGTAGCGTCCGGTTGTTTTTACAAGAAAATTGTAGAATGCAGATGGGGCAATGGTCTTAGAGGTTTCATCATGTAATCGATTTGAATTCAGGCTCAAAAATCACCCATTGATTCGCAAGGACTTATACCACGAAACAGCGTTTTTAAGCAAGCCAGACTAAAAGGGAGGAAATAATAATGCGGCGATTTTTGGTGATAATTGAGAAAGCCGGCAGCAATTACTCGGCCTATTGTCCTGATTTGCCGGGGTGCATTGCCACCGGCAAAACCGTGGCAGAGACTGAATGCAATATTCATCAGGCAATAGAACTGCATATTAAAGGGATCATTGAAGACAGACAAAAAGTTCCCAAAGCCACGGCGCTATCGGAATATATGGCGGTGGCCCTTTAAAGCCTGTCTCAAAATAGAAAACAATAACGTAGCCAGGTACAGCAAAGCTACCAATACATCAATCATTAATATAACAGGAGTAAAGTGAATTTATTTATAGGCAGCCTGGCCAAGGAAGTGACCACCGACGATCTGCGCCAGACCTTTGAGCCTTTCGGCAAGGTGGAGTCGGCCTCGGTGGTTTTCGACCGCAACACCAATCAATCCCGGGGATTCGGATTCGTGGAGATGCCTTGCAAGGCGGAAGCCCGCAAGGCCATCGACGCCTTGAGCGGAATATTCAACCTTAAGGGCAAGGTGATCATGATCAACGAGGCCCGGCCCAAGGAAGGCGGCCACGGCGGCGGTCGGCGGCGGTTCTAATACCCTTTGCCACCAAGGCACTAAGGCAAAATTAAAAGGCGCCGAATTGTTGGAATGCAGATCAATTCCGATGCTGTAATTCATGGCGCACCTCCGTAATTTTAGGTTTGGATGATACCTGAAGTATACACCATAACGGATACTTCCGGAGGTGCCTTTTAATGATTATCAAAAACAGGAATTGTATATTCCTTATTGAGAAATCTGGGTGTCTTAGTGGCAGAAAAACTAAAAAAATATTAATATAAACCAATCAACAAAAGGAACGTTATGGGCAAACTGAAAATGGTTTTTCTGGCCTGCCTGCTGCTGCCCGTTCTGGCTTTGGGGCTGGAGCCGCCCACCGATCTGATATTAAAGGATGCTCCCAACGACGACGGTTCCACGGTGATCGTCAAATGGAAACTTTCGGCTTCGGAAAATGAGCCCAGCTTTGCCGGCTACAACATCGAACGATCGGAATTTCCCGCCGATTCCTTTAAAATGATCGCCTGGGTGCCAAAGGGGACCGAAGTTCACGAAGATAATTCCATTGAGGTCATGGGCCAGAGTTACTATTACCGGATAGCGGCAGTCACCGAGAGCGGTGACAGCGCTTTAAGCGCCATCGCCGGCCCCATCGCCACAACCCAGAGCTGGTTCAACACCGGCAAGCTCAATACCCTGTTCGGCACGGTGTTATTCATCTCCATCACTATTCTATATATTTTCTGGGCTCGCAGGGGGAACCTATTTATCCGACGTATCGCGGGATTAGACGCGGTGGAAGAGGCGGTGGGCCGGGCCACCGAGATGGGCAAGCCAATCCTTTATTGCAACGGCATCGGCCTAATCGACTATATTTCCACCGTGGCCTCGCTTAACATATTAGCCCAGGTCACGAAAAAAATAGCCCAATACGATACCCCAATCACCGTGCCTACCGCCGATCCGGTGGTTCACGCGGTTGCCAGGGAAATGGTCAAGGAGGGATACAACAGCGCCGGCCGTCCCGATCTATTCAAGGAAGACGGCGTCTACTTCATCACCAGCGACCAGATGGGCTACGCCGCGGCCCTGGCCGGGATCATGTCCCGAGCAACACCGGCCACCAATTTTTTCATGGGCTATTACGCCGCCGAGTCATTAGTGCTGGCCGAATCCGGAGCGGCCACCGGGGCCATCCAGATCGCCGGGACGGACCAGATCTCGCAGTTGCCTTTTTTCATCACCGCCTGCGATTACACATTGATAGGTGAGGAGCTTTACGCCGCCTCGGCCTACCTTTCCAAGGAACCCCTTTTGGTAGGCAGCCTTAAGGGCCAGGATGCCTGCAAGCTGCTGATTGTTTTCTTTGTCCTTTTTGGAACCATTTGGGCTGTTTTGTTCCATTCCGATTTTATCTATAAACTATTCAGCGTAAATTGAGGTTTTAATATGAAAAAAAATATACCCTTGGCCATAGTTTTCATCCTGGGGATAGGGTTCATCATCCAGTTCTTTATTCCCAGCCGGCCGTCCCAATCCATATTCAACACCATGGTTGAATGGGATCTCATTTTATATGTCTTTGCCTCAATAATTGCGGTCGATAGTTTGATCAGACACCACGTTATTAAAATATCGCGCAAAACAAAGGGCTGGGGATACAGCACGGTTTATCTTGGCGCCGTTGTGTTCATGGTGCTGGCGGCAGTATTCAGCGGCACCCGCGAAGACAGCTTTTATATGAAAGTATTCTACTACACCCTGGCTCCCATGCAGTCCACCATGTTCGCCATTCTGGCCTTCTACATGGCCTCGGCCAGCTACAGGGCCTTTAGGGCCAAGTCCCTGGAAGCCACGTTGCTGCTGATCTCAGCCTTTATCGTAATGATCGGCCTGATTCCCCAGGGGGCGGCCATCTGGAGCGGTTTCCCCAAACTTTCGGAATGGCTGATGCAGGTTCCCAACATGGCTGCCAAACGCGGCATCACTTTCGGTATCGGCCTGGGGGCAACGGCCACTTCCCTGAAGATCATCCTGGGCATCGAACGCAACTGGATGGGAGGGCATTAAGATGTTGAAATTACTATCCAAATTCGGGAAGTTGGACCGGCGTTTGGTATTCGCCCTTTTGATTGCGACCATACTAATCCCTCTTTTGTTTAGCGTTAAGTCCCATTTTTATGTGGATGCTGCCACTAAAGGACTGTACGACTATATAGATAACATCGAACCGAATGGGAGGCCGTTGTTGCTTTCGTTCGATTATGATCCCCAGGTGGCGGCTGAACTGGATCCCATGGCCCGGGCGGTTTTGCGCCACTGCTTTGCCAAGGGAATAAAAGTGATCGGAATGTCGCTGCAGCCCCAGGGAGATGCCATCGGTGAAGGGATCATCACCCAGGTTTCCAGGGAGTTCGGCAAAAAACCAGGCATAGACTATACTTATTTCGATTTCAGGCCCGGCGGTTACATCATCATGCTGCAGATGGGCACCAGCGTCAAGCAAGCCCTGCCTTTGGATTATTATCAGGTGCCATACGACAGCCTGCCCATGATGCATAACATACATAATTACGGCGATATCGCCATGGTGCTGAGCTTGGCCGGCTCGACTTGGCCCTACAGCTGGATCATCTTTGCCGGCACCAAGTTCAAGGTCAAAATAGGGGCCGGCCAAACCGCGGTGATGGCTCCGGACAATTATCCCTTCCTCCAGACCGGCCAGCTGGTGGGCCAATTGGGCGGCATGAAGGGCGGGGCGGAATACGAGCAGTTGATCGTGGAAGCCGGTTATTATAAAAAACCGGGGGTGGCCAGCAAGGCCATGAGCGCCATCGCCTATTCCCACATCCTGATAATCCTGTTGATTGTTCTGGGCAATATCGGCTATTTCGTTTCCCGCCAACTGGAAGGCTCCAAATAAGATTTTTAATAATTGACAGAGGATAAAAACATGAGCTTGAATCCCTGGGTTTGGATAGCCGCTATTTTGAGCCTGGCTATATTTTCCTATCTTTATAAGGATAATCCGGCTTTCCGCTTTGCCGAGCACCTTTTCACCGGGCTTTCGGTAGGGTATTATCTGGTCCTTTATTACAACAACTATGCCATTCCGTATCTGATAACACCTTTAACCGAACACCGCTGGATAACATTAATTCCAATGGCCTTGGGAATGATGTATCTTTTCCGTTTCATTCCCAAACTGAACTATCTGATCCTGATTCCGATAGCGATCAGCCTGGGATTCCTGAACGGGATGAACATCCCCCTGGTGATCGAAGCCGATGTCTTAAAGCAGGTGCAAGGGACCATGATAAACACTTCAATGCTGAAAAATATCTGGGATCCGCAAAACGGCCTGATAGCCGGGATCTTGATCCTTTTAGGCGTAGTCTCCTCAATCTCCTATTTTTATTTTTCCCGGGAACACAAAGGGGCGTTAAAGGTCAGCGCTAACATGGGCATCTGGTTCGTGATGATAGGATTCGGGGCCACCTTTGGATACACGGTTATGGCCCGGGTTTCGCTGTTGATCGCCCGGGTGCAGTTCCTGTTCACCGACTGGATACATCTGATAAAATAAGCCAAGCAAGGGGCAGTTTAAAATGTTCAAAAGGCCATAAAGGTTATAATCGTATATAATTAAAAATAATAAAACGGAGAATATTGATGAGGCTTAAAATTTATGCGCTGCTGGTGGTGATGGCGGTGTCCCTGCCGTGTCTGGCAGCGCTTCCAGGGCCGGCAATATCGGAGGCACCGATGGCGGCCGTCACCATAGCCCCGCCGTCCAACATCACCGCCGCTGACACCCCCAACGACGGCGGTCAGGCCATAACCGTAACCTGGCAGGCATCACCGGACGAAGTCCTTGGGCTGGTGGAGGGCTACGAGATCCTGCGTTCCGAGACCCGGGACGGCGTATTCTCTAAAGTAGGGTTTGTGCCCTACGGCTTTACCGGCTTTGACGATCAGGAAGTCCCCCAAAACTCCCGCAATTACTTTTATCAGGTGAAGACCGTGGGCAAAGGGGCTGCGGGTATTTCTATCAGCGCCGTTTCCAATCCGGCCCAATCGCGGGAGCAATGGTTCAATGCCGCCAGGATCAATGCCCTGGTCGCTACGGCATTATTCATCATAATAGTGATCTATTTCATCACCAGAGCCAAGCGGGGCCAGAGCCTGTTCATCAGGCGTATCGCCGGGCTGGCCGCGGTGGATGAAGCCGTGGGCAGAGCCACCGAGATGGGAAGGCCCATCCTTTTTGTGCCGGGGATATCCTCCATTGCCGACGTGGCCACCATCGCGGCTTTGAATATTTTGGGCCAGGTCGCCAAAAAAACGGCCGAATATGGGACGCCCCTGCTGGTCCCAAACAAAGATCCTGTTGTATATGTTGTCGCCCAGGAGATAGTCAAGGAAGCCTACACGGAATTGGGCAGGCCCGACGCCTATAACCCAGATTCGGTCTTCTTTTTGACCGACAGCCAGATGGGATACGCCGCCGGGGTTGACGGCATAATGAGCCGGGAAAAGCCGGCCACCAATTTCTTCTTGGGGATGTTCTATGCCGAATCCCTGATCCTGGCCGAGACCGGGGCGGCCACCGGGGCCATCCAGATCGCCGGAACCGATGCGGTCAACCAGCTGCCGTTCTTCATCACGGCCTGCGACTACACCCTGATCGGCGAGGAGCTATATGCCGCTTCCGCCTACCTGTCCCGCGAGCCGATGCTCTTGGGGACGCTGAAGGGACAGGATTGGAGCAAAGCGGTGATCGTTTTGATGTTGATAGTCGGGGCAATGATTTCCTGGATCAGCCCGGGCATCAGGCAGTGGATACTGAACATGCTGATGGTAGGATAAGGAGAATATAATGAAAAAACAATTACCATTGATAATAGTCCTGGTGCTCGGCACCACCATGGCCCTTCAGTTCTTCATCCCCAGCCATATTTCCACCGTTGCCTATGAGACCCTGAACCGATGGATAATCGTGATCGCCGCCTTCGCCATTGCGCTGGCTGTCGGCAGCCTGATCAGCCACCATCTGATCAAGATCAAAAGGAGGAAATCTGGCTGGTGGAACAGTTATGTCACATTAATCGGGCTGGCGGCAATGGCCCTGCTTGGCATCTTGGGGAAAATAAACGGTTTGAACTGGATGTCGGCATTCTACTACAAGCTGTTCAAATATGTCCAAGCCCCAATGGATTCGGCCATGTTCGCCATTTTGGCTTTTTACATGGCTTCGGCCGCCTACCGGGCCTTCCGGGCCCGATCCAAGGAGGCCACCTTGCTTTTGATGTCCGGCTTCATAGTAATGCTGGGGGTCATTCCCTTCGGGTCTCTGGTCTGGGATAAGATCCCAAATATCTCGGAATGGATCATGATGGTGCCCAATATGGCCTCAAAACGGGGCATCCTGTTCGGCGTCGGGCTGGGAATGACGGCCACTTCCCTGAAAATAATTTTAGGGATCGAGCGCAACTGGCTGGGAGGAGGAGGCAAATGAAATTTCTGGAAAAATTAACAAAAATCAACCGCCGGGTGATATTCCTTTTAGTGGCTCTGGCGGTCATAATTCCCCTGGTGGTCCCCCTGGGTTTGCCGGTCAAACCAGGCAAATACAGTAAAAAACTGTATGATGTGGTGGACAACATACCACCCAATAACCAACCGGTGCTGATCTCGGCAGATTACAGTCCCTCGATGATGCCGGAACTCCATCCCATGTTCAAGGCTATGGTCCGCCACTGTTTTGCCAAAAAGATCAGGGTGCTGGTAATGACGCTTGATCCCACTGGCGCAGCCCTGGCCGAGGATGCCCTGAACGAAATATCCAAAGAATACCCGGTGGAATACGGCAAGGATTATGTTTTTCTCGGCTTCAAGTCAGGCTACTCGGCGGTGATGATGGCCATTGGGCAGAATATCCGTCAGGCTTTCCCGGCGGACGCCTACGGCAAACCGCTTGACGATTTTCCGATGATGGCCGGGGTCCGCAACTATGCCGATATCCCCCTGGTGGTCTCCATCGCCGGCAGCGCCATCATCAACAGCTGGGTGAATTATGCCGGCACCAGATATCATGCCAAGGTCGGCGCCGGCTGCACCGCAGTCAGCACCGCCGATTACTATCCATTTCTTCAGGCCGGTCAACTGGTGGGCCTTTTGAACGGTATGAAGGGAGCCAGCGAATATGAATATCTCAACCAGAAGAACGGTTATTCCACAGCGCCCCGGGTGGCCGGCAAGGGGATGGACGCGGTTTCCATCGTCCATCTGCTGCTGATGGCCTTCATCATCCTGGGCAACATCGGGTATTTGGTGACCCGGCACAACCAGAGCAAGAAGCAAGGAGCATAAAAATGATATTTTCAACCAATCCCTGGGTGTGGGTCGCAGCCATTTTGACGCTGGCCATATTCTCCTTCCTCTGTAAGGAGAATCCGGTCTACCGCTTTGCCGAACATTTGTTCGTAGGCATTTCCGCCGGTTACGGCGTGGCCATCTACTGGAACAATGCCATTGTGCCCAATTTAATAATCCCGGTATTTAAACAACACGATTATCTGTTCATCATTCCCGGCATTCTGGGCTTGATGTTCTTCTTCAGGTTCGTTCCCAAAAAAGGATATTTAATGCTGATCCCCCTGGCGGTCTATATGGGGGTGGTCAATGGAATGGCGCTGGTTCCGACCATCCAGACCGATATCATCAAACAGATGCAAAGCGCCCTGGCCGATGCCACAACCCTTAGGCTGGGCGGCTGGGGTCTGGTGTGGGGCGTGGTCACGCTGATAGGAGTGATAACGACTTTAAGCTATTTCTTTTTCTCCCGGGAGCAAAAAGGGGTTTTAAAGGTCTCGGCCAGCATCGGCATCTGGTTCATCATGATCGGTTTCGGGGCCAGCTTTGGCAACACCGTGATGGCCAGGGTCTCCCTGCTGATCGGCCGGGTGCAGTTCTTATTGACCGACTGGATACATATTATCAAGTAGGTTGAAACGGTTTTACAGGTTCAAAAAGTTTTAAAGGTTGCAAATGATTGATCGGTAGGGGCGAATGGCCATTCGCCCAAAATGAAGGAATAAACCGAAAGCGATCAATTTGGGTCTAAAAAATTAGAAATGGCAAATAACAACGACAAAATAGTCTGCCGCTGCGAGGACATAATCGAGTCCGAAGTCCTGGAAGCTATTGCTCAGGGAGCTCAGACTGCTGATGAGGTCAAGCGCCTGACCCGGGCCGGCATGGGGCACTGCCAGGGGCGCACCTGCCGCCGGTTAGTCAACCAGATGCTGGCCCAAAAACTGGGGCAGAAGCCCGAGGCCCAAAGGCCCATCACCCAGCGGGCCCCGCTGCAGCCCCTGACCATTAAAGCCCTGGCGGAATATTCCACCGACAAGAACCTTTAGCCACCTAAACAAACTAAAAATGCAAAATAAATATTTGTTTATTGTTTCGAATGTTTCGCGTTTTTAGGTGGAGAATGTTTTAACGTTTTCATGAGCAATACTTCTGACGCCGTCATCATCGGCGGGGGCATCATCGGAACGGCCTGCGGTTACTACCTTTCCCGCAAGGGCTTGAAAGTTTCGATCGTGGAGCAGGGGTTCCTTTGTTCAGGCTCCACCGGGCGCTGCATCGGCGGGATCCGGCAGCAGTTCACCTCGCCCGGCTCCATCAAGCTGATGATGGAAAGCGTTCAGCATTTCAAAGAGATGGAGCAGGAGTTGGGAGTGGATGTCCACTGGCACAATGGGGGGTATCTTTTCCTGGCCCACAGCCCCGAGAAAAAACAGGCCTTCCTGTCCAACATCGCGGTTCAGCAGGCGGCCGGCTTAAAGGATGTGGGCTGGGTCAATGCTGGGGAATGCCGGGAGATCGCCCCGGGGCTGGATATTTCAGGCCTCTGGGGCGGTTCTTACTGCCCCTCGGACGGCCAGGCCTATCCCTTTGCCGTGGTCCAGGGCTATGCCGAAAAGATCAAAAAGTCAGGCGGCAGCATCTACACTTTTTTTCAAGTGTCTCAGATACTTCAGCAGGGCGGAAAGGTCACCGGGGTCAAAACCGAAAACGGCCAGGAATTTTCGGCCGGAGCGGTCATCAATGCGGCCGGGGCTTGGTCCAAAGATATCGGCCGGATGGCCGGGATAGAGATCCCGGTGGAGGCCGAGCGGCACGAAGCCCTGATCACCGAGGGAGTGGAGTATCTTGGTATCCCGATGCTGGTGGACTACCGAGCCGATGGCGGTTATTTTCAGCAGTACAGGCATAACGGACAGTTCATCGGCTGTTATTCCCCGGTTCCCAACGTGCCGGGACATTCGGTCGATTCCACCTTTGAGTTTTTGCACGAGATGCCCAAGCGGATGCTGAAATTAGTGCCGGGCCTGGAGAATCTGAAAGTCATTCGCCAATGGGCCGGCAGTTACGAGAACACCCCGGACGGGAATCCGATTCTGGACCGCACCGGGCTGGACGGGTTCTACACGGTGGCCGGGATGTGCGGACACGGTTTCATGCTGGGCCCGGCTATGGGGCGGGTGGCGGCCGATTTCATTACTTCCGGAAGTCAGGCCGCGCCTTACCCGGAATTCGCCCTGAAGCGGGACTTCTCCCAGACCGAGGCAATGAAATAGGGGCTTATTTTGATAAGCCCTTTTTTCTTTTTTTGCCCGATAAAACTTGTCCTGAGTCAGCAATGGCAGATTGAAGGATACACGAAAATAATTATCCAATCAGCTCAGGAGACATAAAGAACAATAGGTACCAATCCCGGTTGTCGCGTTAAAACGATCAGTGAGCATCGCAGTTGATGGCGGAAAAAGCTTGTCTGCATGTTTGAGGGCTTGGCCAAAGCCCGAGTTCAGACAAGCCCGTCATCAACGAGAAGCGCAGCGCGGGCCCGCTGAAGCCTTGGCGTAAGCGTGGCCCGGAGAGTGGTTCGACGCTGCTCACCACAAGTTTTTAAGCGACGAGCTTTTTTCTTTTTGGTTCTTTTTCTTAGTTGGCGGCACAAAAAAGAAAAAGAACATATTTGAGCCAATATATAAGTTTTTACCAAATCTGCCATATTCTTTCTACTTTTTCTGAACATGTCAGATAGGCATTTACACGAAATACTTTACTTATACAACTGTGTCTTTGTGTCTTGGGGTTTGAAATTGAAGAGTGAAAATATTCAAACGGAATGATCAAAGCTTTACCTATAATCTTACTTCTGTTAACAACCCTGACGCTGCCTTGCGCTGCTGCTCCGGCGGACATTCAAAAGGCTTTGACTTTGCAGCAAGCCGGGGAGACAGAGCAGGCCCTTGAGTTGTTTGACAGCCTGGGTTCAGATTCTTCGGCCTTTTATGCCAAGTCCGGTCTGCTGATCTCATTGAAGCAGTATCCCCAGGCCTTGAAGGTATTGAACCGGGCAATCGTGGCATGGCCTTCAGCAGACCCCGATATCCGCTGGCAAAGGGCCTACCTCTACCACAAGACCGGGGCCTTTCAGACCGCGCAGGCGCTCTATACACAGGCATCCCAGGCCGATACTTCCCTGAAAGATTATGCCCTGTTGGGCATCAGCCGGTGTTATGCAGGTATGGAAGAACAGGGGAAGGCGGAATTCTTTAAACTTCAAATAATTGGACTGAATAACTGGGTCACAAACATTTTATCAGGACAAACTCCTGCCAAAAAGGAGAGATTCAGCGCTCCGCCGCCGCCCCGTTCCAGCCCGGCCATTACTCAGGCCAATCGCTTGATCCGCAAAAAACGTTTCACCAATGCCCAGAAAATATTGTCGGATTTCATCAGGCTTTATCCTAATAGCCCCAACCGGGGCGAGGCCGCCTATACCCTGGCCCGCAGTTACGAACGCCAGGGAAAGACCGAACTGGCGATGGAAACCTATCTCAAAACCGCCGAGTACCAGCCGTCCTCGGTCTGGGCCGATGACGCAACCTTCAGAGCCGGCTGGTGCCATTACAAAACGGGGCGCCGGGGCGTGGCTTTGGAACAGTGGAACATGCTGCTGCGCCGGTATTCCACCGGCGACCGGCTGGATGAGACCCTTTACTGGTGCGGCCGGGTCTCCGGCGAACAGGGCGACAGCGCCAAGGCCTTTCTCTATTACCTTACCGCCGCCAAAAACTACCGCTACAGCTATTACGGCTTAAAGGCCCAGAATGTCCTGTCCTCAAGGCTCTGGAGCGAACTGCCGGTCGACAGTTTTGACCTGCCGTCATATCTAAAGGGGCTGCTGAAGAATAAAAAGGGAAGCGACGAACAGATATTGGCTGAAGAGAACGATACGTCAGCCCGGCAATGCCGGCTGGCTTTGAGGCTGGCCCAAATGGGTTTTCTGGATGACGCGGCCTCGGCGGCCCGGGGCCTGGAATCCGGGTCGGGGCAAAGCCCCTATTCGCATTACTATCTGGCCCGGACCTACCAGCTTTGCGGGATGCCGGCCAAGGCCATCTACTGGGCCCAAAAGGCCAGAGTGTGGCTCCCCGATTCTCTGCAGATCGGCCTGCTGCAGATGATCTATCCCCAGAAATACCTGAGCTCCATAACCCAGAGCTTGAACGGTTCCAGCCTGGACCCGGCCCTGGTGCTGGCGGTCATCAGGCAGGAGAGCAAGTTCGAAGCCTCAGCCCGTTCCCGGTCCGGGGCCCGGGGCCTGATGCAGGTGATGCCCAAGACCGGAAAGCACCTGGCCCGGATGTCCAAGGTGAAAAAGTTCGATACCAAGGCCTTGTACCATCCTCAAGTATCCATTGATTACGGTACCAGGTTTCTGGCCTCCATGGTCAAGATGTTCGACGGTTCACTGGTCAAAGCGCTGGTGGCTTACAACGCCGGGCCGGGCCGGGTGCGTGAATGGATGAAACCCTTGAAAAACAAGGATGACGAGGATTTTCTACTGCAGGAGATCCCGCTGGCCGAGACCCGCAAGTACGTCAAGGTGGTGATGGAGAACTATTTCGTATACAAAATGCTACTGGAACCTTTATGAAAATAAAAAATCAGAAATCAGAAATCAAAATAATTTGTCTTGGATCGTTCCTGGTTTTTGCAGTGCTGGCCGCTCCGGTCTTTGCCCAGGAGTACCAACCGTCGTTGCTGGTCTATCCGCCGTTCGGGCATTCCCTGGGTTTTCACAAGGCCGGGACATTCTACCTAAAACTGCTTTTGGGCTGGGGCGCGCGGTTTGAGGATCCCCAGGGCATCGCCTGCGTCCGCTTAAAGGAGACCGACGATCCCGGCACCGGCGACGACGACGACGATGTCACTGTTTACATGGTCAATTCCGGGCGGCACCAGATAATCTACAACCAGGGCTTGAGCGGCTTAAAATCTTTCGGACAAATGGGCAGCGGGCCGGGAGAATTACACACTCCGCGGGGCATCGCCGCCACCGAGGACGGAAAGGTCTACGTGGCCGACATGAACAACAACCGGGTGGTCAGCCTGCAAAGCCGGAAAGGGAGCCTCAAATTCCGGGTAGTAATCTACGATTCGCTGGGAACCCAGACCTTCAGTTTCGGCGGAGAGGGAATTTTGGACGAGCCCTTCGGGATCGCGGTCCAGGGCTTCGGCGACCGCTGGACGTTTTTCAAGGAGACGGCCATAGCGGTGGCCGATTCCATCTGCGCCCGAATCCAAAAATTCGACCAGCAGGGCCGGCTGGTGGCCCGGATCGCCAACGCCGACATCGGCCTGCCCGGGGCCTACTTTTCCCACCTGGCCCTGGATTATTTCGGCAACCTCTACGCCACCGACATGATCAACCACCAGGTCCACAAGTTCGACCGTAATCTTAAATACGTGGCCGGCTTCGGGCGGAAGGGGTTGGAAGAAAAGGAATTCGAGTCGCCCCGGGGGATCGCTATCTGGAAGCGTTTCGGGCAGGTGTTCATCATGGAGCGGGAGTCGGCCCAGTATTACTGGATCGGGATAGATGGCTACATCAAGCAGGTCTCCCCGCCGGTGATAGACAGCCTGCGCCCCGGAGCCACCATCGTGCTGCAGCTTTACGAGCCGGCCGACCTGAACATTCAGATACTGGATTCTTTGAACCAGCCGGTGCGGCAGTTGCTGAACGAGTTCCGGGAAAAGCTGGGGGAGAACTTTTTGATCTGGGACGGCGAGGATGACCAGGGAAAACCGGCCCCGGCCGGGGAGTACACGATAAGCGTGACCATGGCCCCGACTTATTCGGCCAAGGGGTATTTTACCAAGACGGTTACGGCCAAGGTGAGGAAGGCGGATTAATAGTGATAATTTGCCACTGAGGCACCAAGACACGTAATAAATTCTTGACGACAGAGACCGGCCAAAACTTAACGTTTTGGCCGGTATTTTTCCTTTTCCACATAAATATCCTAAAATCCCGTAAAATTATAACTATGTTCGATGCCCCGGACAGCAAAATCTGACGCCTGCTCGAAAATGATCAGTAATATCGGGCTTTGCGGGCTGCAACCAGAATGAAATATTTAAAAAAAGTACTTGACTTTCG
>JACQXR010000034.1 GCA_016208585.1 candidate division TA06 bacterium
AAATTCAGTTGACCAGGCAATTGGCAGCCCTTTACCAGCGGGTAAGCCGGTGGGCCCCGGCCATAGAGTTGTGGGAAAGACTGGCTGGATCACTGTCCGGCGAATGGGAATATCACCAGACCCTGGCCAAGCTGCATGCCAATAAGGGCGATTATGCTAAGGCGCTGGAAGCATTGGAAGAAGGCTCAAAAACCGCAAAAAATGACGACCAGCAGTACCTTTACCTGGCCTATAAAGGCTGGGCGCTGGGCCTGCAGGGAAGGCAAGAAGAGGGCGGGGACATCTTGAATAGAGCTTTGGAAACCGCTAATTCCGGAGGCTGTTCTGACGGCACATTTTTCCAAATATATAATTTGTTGGCCAGGCATCACCAATCCACAAACGACTTCAAGCAGGTTGTATATTGGGCCGAAAAAGCCGCCGGGATAGAGATATCCGACCAGATAGAAAAGGCGAAATTATTTAATAATTTAGGCTATAGTTTATGGCAGGAAGGCGAGTTAATTAAGGCCAAAACATATTTAGATAAAAGCATTAGCCTGTTGGAGCAGGAAGGGCAGAATAATATTTTATGTTATGCCCTGTGCAACTTA
This sequence comes from candidate division TA06 bacterium, assembly GCA_016208585.1. Taxonomy (NCBI): domain Bacteria; species candidate division TA06 bacterium. The sequence goes on from JACQXR010000034.1 coordinate 594, forward strand.
GGCCTAATAAACATTAGCCTAAAAGATTGGGGCAATGCTCTTTTGTGTTACCAGAAAGCGGAAAACAATTTTAATGTGGATGATAGTTTTGCCTTAAAAGCCAATATAATAGTTAATTTAGCGTTGGTATACGAGAAGCTAAACCAGATTAAGCTATCAAAAGAAAAGTATCTACAAGCAAGCGGAGTTTATCGTGAAATTGCTGATATAACGGGAATGGCAATAAGCTTATCTAACTCTGCTTTGCAGGATCAGATATTAGGTAAAACGGCATACGCCGTAAAAACATTAATTCATTGCCTGGACTTATCCCGAAAAAACAAGTTGGATTATGCTGAAGTTATCATTAGAAAAGACATCGGAATTGTTTGTATAGAAGACGACCGATATGGCGAAGGCCTTGATTGCATCCAAAAAGCTATGGCGGTCTCATCGCAAAAGAATCTGAAAATACATTGGGATTGCCTTTATTACGGGGCTTTGGCGGCAGGGAGCCTCAATGATCTTATATCTATGAACAATTATTTGATTATGGCAAAAGACAAGGCCGGCGACGCAATAGAAAAAGCGCAGCTTAAAATGCTGGAAGGATTTTATATGGCTAAAAATGGCGATATTAACAAAGGCGTGGATCTGGCCATGCAAGCCGCCGGTGAGCTAAAAGACAGCGGCGATGCTGCCGAATCGGCCAAGGCCTGGCTGAAGGCGGGTGAATTCGCCTTGGGAACGGATGGCTTTAACGATGCGGAAAAACTGATGCCGGGTCTTTTAACCGCCGAAGCCGAGTTTCAAAAAATGGGGGCGCCTGTTTATCTGGAACGCGCCAGAAATCTGATTCTAACGGCCGTCCGCAGGCTGTTTGCCCCGGGAAATATACTGCCCGGCGCTCAAATGCTGGAAGGGCTTTATCAAATAGCCGCTTTGCTGGATCCCGACAAAAATCAGGCCGAGTTGGCTCAAAGCTGTTTAGACGTAACGGTAAAGCTGCTCAATGCCGAACGGGGCGGCCTGTTTTTGACCGATGAAAATTCAAAACTTTTCCTGGCGGCCAAAGTGGACCTGGATCCCGATACCCAGAACGACGCGCTGGAATTTTCTTCCCATGCCGTGATGGCGGCGGCCGCCGGCGAAACCATGGTGGTATCCAACGACGCCCAGTTAGATGAGTCTCTTAAATCGCGCTTAAGCGTCAAACGGAATGCCATCCGTTCGCTGTTGTGCCTGCCATTAAAATCAAGGGAAGGAACGCTGGGCGCCATTTATCTGGATTCCCGGCTGAAACCTGGAATATTCAACCAGGCCCAAAGGGATTTTACCAGGGCTTTAGCCCAGATATTGGGCGCGGTCATAGAAAGCCATCGCTTGCTGGAAGAATTGCGTTCCAAGAACCTGGAACAGCAGGAAACAGGCTCCAAAGCTCTGGCCGGGTTGATTGGGAATTCGGCCGCGGTAAAAAAAATGATCAAACGGATCAAAGCCGCGGCCCCCACCGATGTAACGGTGCTGTTGGACGGGGAATCGGGCGCCGGCAAGGAAATGGCGGCCCAGATAGTGCACCAGCTTTCGAACCGCCGGGATAAAAAGTTCCTGGCCCTGGACTGCGGCTCCCTGCCGGAAACGCTGCTGGAATCCGAGCTGTTCGGTTATATCAAAGGGTCTTTCACCGGAGCCCACAAGGACAAGGCCGGGTTGTTTGAGGCGGCCGACGGCGGCACGGTATTTTTGGATGAGATCGCCAGCGCCAGCCCGGGTGTTCAGGCCAGGCTGTTAAGGGTGATAGAGGCCGGAGAGATCAGGCGGATCGGCAGCGAAACGGTAAGCTTGGTGGACGTCCGGATGATTTGCGCTACCAACAAGGACCTGGAAATTGAGATCAACGCGGGGCGGTTCAGGGAAGATCTGTATTACCGGCTGAAGGTGATCAGGATAAGCATTCCTCCTTTAAGGGAAAGGAGCGAGGATGTGCTGGTATTGGCCGAGTATTTTAAAAACAAATATCAAAAAAAATTCAATAAAGGCAGTTTGTCCTTTGACGAAGGGGCAAAGAGGGCCATAGTGATGCACAATTGGCCGGGAAACATTCGGGAGTTGGAGAATACCATTCAAAAGGCGGTTTTACTGACTTCCCAAAGAAGAATTACCGAGAATGAATTGGAAATTGAAGGTTACCGGGTTGATAACGCCCAAAGCATTAGGGAGAACCATGAGGGCAGCCAAAGGCAGCTAATAATAAGGAGTTTAGAAAGCGCCGGGTATAATTTCACCAAAGCGGCCAAAATTTATGGCGTTTCCAAGAGGCATTTTTACCGGTTAACCGGTAAGCACGGGATAAAGCGGGACAAAAATGTCAAATAGCGTGACGTAGTTGTCATTTTTTACATCACTTCCTTTCGCGCCTTTTCGCGTGTTTAGCCCCGCCATTGCCACCGCTTTTAGCTGGGTAAACCACCGTTTTGCGGGGCAAGCGGGGTAAACTGGGTTTTTCAGGGAGAACTAAATAAGCCCTTAAGCGGCTAATATTGAAGTTTTAGAAAAACGAGCGGGACAGGTATGTCCCGCTTTTTTGTTTTTATGCCAAAATATCAAACCAAATAATTGGAAGCTGTTATATTCTTAACACAATGCAAATCCGCTTGTTATAAACGCTGTGTTTTAAATATTTAGCCTTGGCACATAAATTGAATGTATATAGTAACGTAAACTTCAATATTAACCACAGGAGATAAAAATGAAAAAGGCAGTATTTCTTGCCCTGGCCGCTTTCCTTTTAGTTAGCGCCATAGCCATTCCGGCGTATTCGGCCATTATCAAGAAACCCATAGTGGTATTGGATGGAGACCCGGTACCCACTCCACCGCCCCCCCTATAAGTATTGCCAGGTTCAATTGCAAATAGAACCAAAAATTTAAATTCCATGTACAATAAATTCCATGTACAACAAGATAGATACCTATCACTTTATTCTGAACACGGGCCAGGATTTTTACGGAAAAGTCCTGGCCCAAGACGACCTTAAAATGATCGTCGCCACAGCCAAGGACAGCAAACCTGCCCGGAGGCTGATCATTTATCACCAGGCCATGCTGATGGCCGAGACGGTCAAAACGCCTTTTATTCAACCATGTTAACAGGCGGAGTATGCTTTTAAACAACCAAGTTGCTCCGGAAAACAAATTACCGGTCTGCGACCTAAAACACAGAATCAAAATATCAGCGGTGGATGCAAAAGGGCTTTACAAAAACAAGTGCTGTGATGCCCGCGATTGCTATTGGAAGAAGCATCTGGGCAATGACATTTTTTGTCTTTTTGACCGGGATCTTCGAGGAAACTGAATATTAAAGAGCTTTAAGATGTATTTCTCTGAAGAGACGCTTAAGAAGGCCTGGGGACGGGCTGGCGGCAAATGCGAGGGTTCGGTGTTGGCCGGAGGCCGAAAGGAAATTTGCGGCAAGCCGCTGTTTTGGGAAAAGAAAAATACAACGGTTGAGATCAAATATCCGGACGGCTGGATCGCCCTGCCCCGGTTGGTCATCAGCGGCAAGGCGCCGGATGTGCCAGCCAATTGCGAGATACTGTGTCAGGAATGCCACCGGCAATGCCAGTGAAATAGCGGCTTGCCAGGACATTTATAAGGAAGCCAGCCTGTCCGCCGTAGTAGCAACGAAGGTGGAAGTGCAACGAAGGCGGAGAAGGCAGGAAAATTGCCTTTTGCCGGGATATGCAGGCCGCCTTCAGCGCCATGGCACTGGTGGATCCTTCTATAGAAGGGGGCCGATGTAAATCATCTGCTTTGATTGAGCTTTATGGCCTGTCCTGATGAATATCTGACACGAAATACCCTGGCTTTCGGATGTGCGAACTGTCCGAGAGTTACAGGGCTTTTTTGTTATTTTCCTGAACCATGTATTCCATAACATAACTGTAGGGAAGGTTTAAAACCTGCCCCTACAGTTATAGTTAATTCATCATCCATCCTGCCACGCAACGCAGTCGAAAGGACTTGAACCTTGCCTGCCGAACATCAACTGGACATGCAACTGCTGGGGCAAAGCTTTTTACGCAACATACCCCAGGGGCTGATGGCCTGTAATCCGGATGATTCCCGGGTGATCTATGTCAACCCCGCCTGGGAAACGGTAACCGGGTTTGCCCCTACCGAGATGCTGGAGGCCAAGCCGCCCTACCCCCACTGGCCGCCCGGGGATAAGGAGAAAATGGTCCAGCAGATGTTGCAGGCCAGGCACGACGGCGCCCTGGCCTGCGAGTGCCGTCTCCAGCGCAAGGACGGCAAAATGATCCCGGTGCAAACCTATCACGGGCAGGTGCGGGACGGGGACGGCCGGCTGACGGCCCTGTACCAGTTGGTGAGCGACAATTCGGATAACAAGACACTGGAGGCCAAACTGCTTCAGGCCCAGAAGATGGAGGCGGTGGGGCATCTGGCCGGGGGGCTGGCCCACGACATGAACAACATCCTGCAGGTGATCCTGACCTCGGGCGACATGATGCTGACCGAGGCCGGGGCCGGGCATCCCTGGCGCCAGCGGATTATGGACATCATCCGGGCCGGGGAGAAAGCGGCGGTGCTGACCCGGCAGCTTTTAACCTTTGCCCGGAAGAACAAGGTGGAGGTCAAATTGCTGGACCTGAACCCATTAGTAATAGAATTCCAGAGTATGATTTCCCGGCTGCTGGGCGAGCGGATAAAAGTGGAGATCACACTAGGCCGCAGCCTGCCCTTGGTGATGGCCGATCATAGTCAAATAGAGCAGGTATTGATGAACCTGGCGGTCAACGCTCGGGACGCCATGGACCAGGGTGGGTTGTTCTCCATTTCCACCCGGGAGGAATTTCTGGACGAAAACTATGCCAAGACCCACCCCGAGGCGGAGCCGGGGCACTATGCCCTGATCTCGGTCTCCGATACCGGGGCCGGGATGGACGCCGAGGCCCAAAAGCGCCTGTTTGATCCGTTCTTCACCACCAAGGCCAAGGAACAGGGAACCGGCCTGGGGTTGTCGGTGGTCTACGGCATCGTCAAGCAGCATAAGGGGCATATTTATGTCTACAGCGAAAAGGACCGGGGCACCACTTTCAAGATATACCTGCCGGCGGCGGCCGACCAGCGCAAGGGCAGGCGCGCCAATCAACAGACCCAGATCCGCTTCGGCCACGGGATAATCCTATTGGTGGAAGACGAGAAGGCGGTGCGGGAGATGGAGGTTCAGCTTTTGACCAGCCTGGGGTATCAGGTGATCCCGGCCCGCAACGGCGAGCAGGCCCTGGAGGTTTTTGCCCAGCGCCGGGGGAACATCGATCTTCTGATGAGTGACATGATAATGCCGGGGCTTTCGGGCTGGGAGCTGTATATGAACCTCAAAAAACAAAAGCCGGAACTTAAGGCCTTGTTCGCCTCGGGCTATTCCGACGAGAGCAGCCGGCCGCTGATCAGGAGCCACGGGGTGGACTTTTTGCAGAAGCCGTTCAGTCTGCACAAGCTGAGCGTGAAATTGCACGAAGTGCTGAAAAGCACGAAGCATATAGCGTAAAGCGCACAGCGTGAATTGTGAATCGTGAATTGTGAAAGCCATCCACTATCCAGTATCCAGTAGACACTACCCGGGAGACACTACCCAGTAGACAGTATCCAGTAGACACTATCCGGGAGACACTACTCAGCAGCCGGTAGCCAGTAAACACCAAACACCAAATGTTAAACGCTGAACGCCGAACAGGGGGAGGTTTATGGGACTGATCCTATGCCATCACGCCTTTAAGGGGCCGTTCTACGACACCGGGCAGGTGGAGGACAAACCGGGGGTCTTTGTGCTGCTGGCCGGGTCCGACGGGCGCTACCGGGCGCTGGGGGTCGGCTATTCCCACGCGGTGCGGTCGGGAATAGAGCGGGAGCGGGAAAAACCGGCCGGGGACTCCAAAAACATCCTGATGTGGGCAGTGTTTTACGATCACAACCTGCCGCCAGGCCAGAGGGAGGAGTTGGTGGAAGAGTTTAGGGCCCGGTGTCGGACCGGCGGGGCCGGGGTAAACTTAACCGGAGAGACGGGATGAAAATGAACGGCCGGGCCTTTGGCTTGCGGCGGACCCTGCACCGGGCGGGCCTGGCCGTGATGTTGGCGTTTCTGGCGGCGTATATCTGTTTTTTCATCGCCAATGGACCCAGGGATTCGGTATCGGTAACTCTGGCTATATGCTTTGCGGCCTGCTGTTTTTTGGTGGTACTGACCAGCGAGGTCAAGGAAAGATGAAGTTATGATTTATCCAGCCATTCGCCTGGTAATGTTTGAAAGGTTGGAATGGTTTGAAAAGAATCAATAGACAAGGAGCGCCAATGAACAAGATCGCCATAGCCGTCATCCACGGCATAGGGGAACAGAAACCGGATTTTGCCGATGAGATGACCATCGGATTGCGAGAGCAGTTCGTCAAACAGGACAAGAAACGCCTCTCCGGCGCCGAGCTGTGCATTAAGCCGGTATACTGGGCGCCGCTGCTGCAAAAAGCCGAGGACAATCTGTGGCGGGCCATGCTCAAAGGCGGGACGCTAGATTTCATCTCCCTGCGCCGGTTCATGATCAACTTCGCCGCCGACGCCATCGCCTACCAGCCGGCCGGATCCGACCGCGAGGTCTACGACCAAGTGCACGGGGTATTCGCTCAAAGTCTAAGAGGCCTGGCGGAGGAGGCGGGGGAAAAAGCCCCGCTGTGCATCATCGCCCACAGCCTGGGCACGGTGATAGCCAGCAACTACATCTACGACCTGCAGGCCGCGCCAAAGAAGAAGCTGATCCCCGAGACCGTCAAGTCCGTTGCCGGGGCCACGCCGATAGAGAAGGGCGAGACCCTTTGCCTGTTCTACACCTTGGGCAGCCCCATCGCCATCTGGAGCCTGCGCTATGCGGATTTCGGGGTGCCGGTGGCGGCGCCGGATCCCAGGCTGGCCAAACATTATCCCAATATCGCCGGGGAATGGGTGAACTTTTACGACCGGGACGACGTGATCGGCTATCCCTTGAAAAACCTGAATTCCCTTTACAACCGGGCGGTGAAGCAGGACGTGGAGATCAACGCCGGGGGATTCTTAAGCAGCTGGAATCCCTTGTCGCACCTGGGTTACCTGACCGACGGGGACGCGCTGAAGCCGATGGCCCAGGGGTTGTATAAGGCGTGGGCCGGGGCTAACGGATAACGGGTAGCGTACAGCGTAGAGCGTAAATGTTAAAAATGTTGAAAATGTTGAAAACGTTAAAGAGGTTAAATTGTTACAGAACGTTCCCAATCCGTTTAGCCAATCAACAATTATCAAATATCAATTATCGCCGGCCGGGCGAGTAAGCCTTAAAGTGTATAACATAGCCGGGCAGGTAGTGCGCGTATTAGGGGACAGGGTTCAGGGGGCAGGAGAATACAGCATCAAGTGAGACGGCAGAGACGACACTGGAAACAGGGTTTCCAATGGAATATATATTTATCAACTTAAAACAGGAGGAAGAAGCATGGTAAAGAAGATGACATTCCTTCGATAAACACTTCGACGGGTTCGGCAAGCCTGCCCTGAGTATAACCGAAGGGCTCACCGCAAGCCTAACTCAGTGTATCGCTCAGGACAAGTGCTGCGGTAGTAAAATCAACCGAAAAACTAAATTATTATCGTTCCGTCACTAATTTTTTTAAACGGGGACTGTACGAAAGAGTGTAGCCCCGTTTTTATTTGCTTTTCCTGCTAAAATGTGATATTATAACATACCATCTGGTTTGTAGTTACCAGTAACAATTGAAATATTTCTTAAAGTAATAAATGCACTGGATCCTATTCCTTTCTAAAAAAATATTAAGCTATCTGCTTAATCCGTTGACCATCATCTTAATATTACTGGCTTTTAGCGCTTTTCTGCTGTGGCAAAAGAAACATAAAAAGGCCGGTTTGTATCTCTTATTGCTGGGCTTGGTCGCTTTTATCTTTGCCAGTTACGGATTCATCGGAAACAGCCTGCTAAAGGGGTTGGAAAACAGGTATCCGCCGCTGCTGGATGTTTCCCAGGCTACCAGGGCCAAGTGGGTGGTGGTGCTAGGGGCGAGCATGACCAGCGACCCGAAAATTCCTTTGACTTCGCAGTTAAGCGAAGGCTCGGTCATTCGCGCCATAGAGGGGATCAGGATCTGGCGCCAGATGAAGGGCTCAAGACTTATTTTCTCCGGGGGCGCGGTCTTCCATGCCCAGTCCGAGGCCTATGGCATGGCCAGGTTGGCCCGGCAGTTGGGAGTACCGGATTCGGGGCTGCTCAGGGAAGATAAATCATTGGATACCGACGACCAGGCCCGATTGATTAAAGAAATAGTTAAAGGGGATACAATAATCCTGGTCACCTCGGCCGCCCACATGCTGCGCTCGGTATCTTTGTTCAAAAAGCAGGGGGTGGCATTGATCCCGGCGCCCACCCATTTTTTGATCAAGGACGCGCCAAAATTCAAACCTAACCGGTTGTTTCCCAATTCCGGCAACATCCAAGCGGCCGAGACCCTGTTCCACGAATACCTGGGCCTGGCCTGGTCTAAACTCAGAGGAAGGATATGATCTTAAGGCTCATAGATATTTTCATTCACTTGGATAAATACCTGACCGTCATCATCCAGAACTACGGGACCTGGACCTATCTGATGCTTTTCGCCGTCATCTTCTGCGAGACCGGGCTGGTGGTGCTGCCGTTCCTGCCGGGAGATTCCCTGATCTTCGCCGCCGGGACGTTGGCCGCGCTGGGAGCCCTGGACATCAAGTGGCTGATCATCCTGATGTGTTTGGCGGCGGTGGCCGGCGACACCGTCAACTATTGGATAGGCTACTGGGTGGGGCCGAAGATCTTTCAGAAGGAAAACGTCAAGTTCCTGAATAAAAAACATTTGATGGAGGCCCACGCCTTCTACGAGAAATACGGAGGGATCACCATCATCCTGGCCCGGTTCATGCCCTTCATCCGCACCTTTGCGCCCTTTGTGGCCGGAATCGGCACCATGTCCTATTGGCGCTTCATGAGCTACAATGTGGTCGGGGGCATAGCCTGGATCAACATCTTCGGGTGGATGGGCTATTATTTCGGCAACCTACCGTACCTCAAAAAGAATTTCAGCCTGGTGATCATCGCCATCGTGGTGATCTCGGTGATGCCGGCGGTGATCGAGTATTTCAGGCGCGGGCAAAAAACAAAAAATAACAAAACAGACCTGTGATATCAGCGCTCATCTCCATGCCTGTGCGTCTGCTTGTCTTGAAAAATATTTTTAGTTTAGGCCTAAATCTTCGCTCAAAAACCAACCTGGAAATAAATGAATTATCCCATCGTAGCCATCATCGGACGCCCCAACGTGGGAAAGTCCACCCTGTTCAACCGGATCCTTAAATCCAAGGCCGCCATCGTGGACGACATGCCCGGGGTGACCCGGGACCGCAATTACGCCATAGCCGACTGGAACGGGAAATATTTTTACCTGATAGACACCGGCGGACTGGTCCCGAACACCAGGGACCGGATGGAGATTTCCATCAAGCACCAGGTGGAGACGGCGGTGGAAGAGGCCGACCTGCTGCTGTTCCTGGTGGACCGCAAGACAGGGTTGACCGACGCCGACACCCAGATAGCCAAGATGGTCCGCAGGCAGAAAAAGCCGTTCATACTGGCGGTCAACAAGGTGGACAAGCTGAAGGACGAGGCCGAGTCCTATGAGTTCATGAAGCTAGGTCTGGGCGACCCTATCCTGATAGCGGCCGGACCGGGCCTGTCCATCGGCGACCTGCTGGACGAAGTGGTCAAGAATCTGCCGGAAAGGTCGGAGCCGGTCCTGGATAACCGGGCCATCAAGATGGCGGTGGTGGGCAAGCCCAATGTGGGGAAATCCTCGCTGGTCAACGCCATCGTGGGCCGGGAGCGGGTGATTGTGGACGAAGTGCCGGGCACCACCAGGGATTCCATCGACACTATCTTCAACTGGAACGGCCAGGAATTCGTTTTGATAGACACCGCCGGTTTAAGGCGCAAGACCAGCGCCCACGAGGACGTGGAGTTCTATACCCGCCTGCGCACCGAACGGGCGGTGGAACGCTGCCAGGTGGGGGTGCTGGTGCTGGACGGCTCCCAGGGACTGTCCCATCTGGACACCACTTTGGTGGCCATGCTGGAGGACTCCAACAAGGCACTGGTGGTGGTGATCAACAAATGGGACCTGATGCCGGCCGAGAACAAGGCTAATTACCTGGGATGGTTGAAAGGCCAGCTGGCCTTTGTCAACTTCGCCGAATACGTTTTTACCTCGGCCCTGAACAACGAAGGCGTGTTCAACCTGCTGCAGAAGATACTGAACGCCTATCATCACTGGAACAAGGTCTTTGAACCCGCGGTGGTGGTCCAAGCCTTTGAAGAGACCATCAAAAAACTGCACCCGCCGGCCGTGCGGGGCAAGGAGATCACCCTGTACTCCATCAGGCAGGAGGGCCAGGCCCCGCCCCGGTTTGCGATCGAGTGCAACATGCCGCATCTGATCCCCACCAATTATTTCAGATACCTCCAAAGCAGCCTGCACACCAGGCTGGCCATCACCGGCACGCCCATCAGGCTGATGTTCCAAAAGTCCAAGGCGCCTTCGGGCTGGAAGAAGCGGCAGATGGTGGACTTCGGGAAACGGCCCAAGTTCCGGGCGGAGACGGAGGAGAACAAGGAGAGGTAAACCATTTTTCATTTTTAATAAGGAAACCAGGAATATCTCGAAAATTGGTAGCACGATTTGTAAATTTGTAGCACGAATAAATCAGCAAAGCAAATAAGTCATGTTATACCGAATACTATTCATCATAGGCGCTTACCTGGCCGGAGGAATACCCTTCGGTTACCTGGCCGGGAAAATACTAAAGGGCATCGACATCCGGGAGCACGGCAGCAAGAACGTGGGCGCCACCAATGTCATCAGAGTCATAGGCAAAGGCCCGGGCATAGCGGTTTACCTGCTGGATGCCATAAAAGGCCTGCTTCCTGTTCTTTTGGCCAAACTGCTCTGGCCGGCCGAACTGCCCCAGCAGCAATGGTTCCACATTGCCGCCGCCCTGGCCGCCATCCTGGGGCATGTCTTCGCTCCGTATCTGAAATTCAAAGGCGGCAAGGGCGTGGCCCCGGCCTCCGGGGCCATGCTGGGGCTGGCGCCGCTGCCGCTGCTGGTCTCCCTGCTGGTCTTTGTCCTGGTCTTCGGCGCCACCCGCTATGTTTCGCTGGGCTCCATCTGTGCCTCGATCGTCTTTCCCATCGCGGTGGCCGTCCAGCAAATATTAGAAAATAAAAACCCACTAGTGCCGATGCTGGCGGTGGGCTGGATCTTAGTGCTGCTGATATTAGTGACCCACAAGGCCAACATCGTGCGGCTGCTGCAGGGCAAGGAGAACAGAATCTCCTTTAAAAAGAAACCAACGGGTAATGAAAACACTAAATTCTAATTACGAATTTCTAAACAATTTCAAAATACAAAATTCTAAATGCAAAACGGCTCAAAGTATTTAGCTATTGGATATTGGTATTTGTCCCGCAATATCGGGATCCCGCCAAAGGCGGTGATTTAGTGTTTAGGATTTCGTATTTGGATATTTTACTTATATGCTGACCAAGAGTAAGAATATTTGCGTACTGGGCGCAGGCAACTGGGGCACCACCCTGGCCGTTATACTGGCCGAGCAGGGCCACCGGGTCAGGCTTTGGGAATATCTGCCCCAGGCCGCGGAAGAAATTCAGCGGACCCGCCAGAACCGGCAGTTCTTGCCGGGGATAACCATTCCGGCCGGGGTCACCATCAGCTCCGACCTGGAGCACTCATTGCAGGGCGCCGGGATATGTTTCCTGGCGCTGCCCTCGCCTGTGCTCCGACCGGTCTGTCTTAAGGCATATCCGTTGATGCCTGCAAACACCGTAATAGTCAGCGCCATCAAAGGGCTGGAGGACAAGACCCATCTGCGGATGTCCCAGGTCATTGTCCAGACATTAAAAGAGAAGACCGGCCGTCTGGTTGTGCTTTCCGGTCCCAATATTGCTTCGGAGATCGCCCGTCATCTGCCAGCCACCACCGTGGCTGTTTCGCACGATCCGGCGGCCGCCGAAGAGGCCCAGTCGGCCTTGATGTCACCTTATCTTAGAGTCTACACCGGCAGCGACGTGGTGGGGGCCGAGCTGGGCGGAAGCTTAAAGAACGTGATTGCCATCGCGGCCGGGATCATAGACGGTCTGGAACTGGGGGCCAACACCAAGGGAGCGCTTTTGACCCGGGGCCTGGCCGAGATCACCCGGCTGGGAACAGCTTTGGGAGCCGATCCGGCCACTTTTGCCGGGCTAAGCGGGATGGGAGATTTGATCACCACCTGCTCCAGCCAGCACAGTCGCAATCACACCGTGGGGACCAGGATCGGCCGGGGGCAGAAGATAGATGACATCTTAAAGGAAATGGTGATGGTGGCCGAAGGGGTTAACACCGCCAAGGCCGCCTACGAACTGTCCCAAGAACATAAGATCAAAATGCCGATCACCGAACAGATGTACCTGGTGCTGTTCCAGGGAAAACCGCCCCGCCAGACGGTGGAGGCCCTGATGACCCGCGATCCCAAGTCCGAAAAATGAAGGGCGCAGAACTGATCCTGGAGCAAAATGGCCTGAACATCCTGAGTTTCGATATCCTGAACCGATATGCCATAAGACACGGGATGGTGGTAAAGTTGAATGGCCGGGACATAGACGAGGGGGCTGGTCTGCCAAAAACTGAATCCCGGAGGCCGTCTGGCGGTGACCCACCAGGTCCACGGCGATCAAATAGAAATCATCGGGCCGGAATATTCCGGATTCTATCCTCAAAAGATCGAGACTGACGGGCTGATGACCGCAGTTCCCGGGGTTGTGATCACTATCCATACCGCTGACTGCGTCCCAATATTTCTGGCGGACAAGGAAGCTAAGGCGGTATGTCTGATCCATGCCGGATGGAAGGGCGCCGCCCTGGGCATCGCGCACAAAGGACTGCTACAGTTCATGTCCCGCTACGAGCTGAAACCGGGACGGATCGCGGTGGTGATTGGCCCGGCCATCAAACAAAGTTGCTCTCAGGTCTCTTCCGGTGTGGCGGACAGGTTAGACCCCGAAGTTAAAATATCCGAGGGCGGGGGCAAGTGGCGGCTGGACCTTAGGTCTGAGAACCGGCGCCAGCTGATCAAAGCCGGACTTTCCGCGAATGACATTCACGTTTCGGAACTCTGCACTTTTTGCCAGAACAGCCTGCTTCACTCATACCGGAGAGAAAAAGAGCTTAAAGGCCAAATGATTTCTTTTATGGAGGCTTAGAAAATGAGTGAGCAAACAGCACCGGCCACGGAACAGCCGGCAATCAGGAACAGGCAGGAAAAACTCGACCGGATGAAGGTTTACCACAATATCCGTGAGGTCTCCCAGATTGCGGAATTGGAGCCCTATATCCTGCGGTTCTGGGAGAGCGAATTTACGGCGCTTAAGCCCAAGACCACCCGGGGCGGCCGCCGCCTGTACCAGGTGGACGACATTAAAATAGTTCTTCTGATAAAAAAGCTTTTATACCAGGACGGATACACCATCGCCGGGGCCCGCAACCGGCTGAAGGAAATAAAGGAAAAGGAGCGGGACCAGCTGGAAATTCCCTTTAACCAGTGGCGCAGCCGGTCGGGACTTAAAAGCATTGCGGGGGAACTGCGGCAGGTGCTGGAGATATTATGCCGGAAGCAGCCGGTTTGAAATTAATAAGTGAATGGCTATGGCCTTACGGCCATAGCATCTTTGTCCTGATTTCAGATTTCGTCTGTCCTGCTTTGCAGAATTCACTATATCTACGCCCTTACGGACATAGTATTACGTTGGTAGAATAAATAATTAGTTTCATAATTATTCACGGCATAAATTAGAAAATCATCAAAAAATATTTTACAATGAACTTTTACGATCCAAAATCAATCGAGCCCAAGTGGCAGACTAAGTGGGAAGAGGAGAAGGTATTCAAGACCTCCGATTCCTCGGACAAGCCCAAATACTACGCTCTGGAGATGTTCCCGTACCCTTCAGGCTCCGGCCTGCACGTAGGCCATTTAAAGAACTATGTGCCAATGGATGCTTTCTGCCGCTACAAAAGCATGAAAGGCTTTAACGTGCTGCACCCCATGGGCTGGGACGCCTTCGGCCAGCCGGCCGAGAACGCGGCGGTTGCCGCCGGCCGTAATCCCCGGGAGATGGTGCCGGAATACGCCGCCAATTACAAGAGAACGCTGAAGCTGGCCGGCTGCAGCTACGATTGGGACCGTGAATTCAGCTCCAGCCAGCCTGAGTTCTACCGCTGGACCCAGTGGTTTTTTCTGTTGCTGTACAAGAAAGGGCTGGCCTACCGGGCCACCGCGCCCATCAACTGGTGCCCCCAGTGCAAGACCGGGCTGGCCAACGAGGAAGTGCAAGAGGGCCGCTGCTGGCGCTGCGACAGCCTGGTGGAAAAGCGTCCGATGATGCAGTGGTTCTTCCGGATCACGGCCTACGCCGACCGACTGCTACAGGACTTGGATTCCCTGGACTGGTCCGCTGGCATGAAGGAGATGCAGCGGGACTGGATCGGAAGGAGCGAGGGAGCCGAGGTCGAATTCAGAATTCAGAATTCAGAATTCAGAATTCAGGTCTTTACCACCAGGCCTGATACCTTGTTCGGCGCCACTTTCATGGTCCTGGCTCCCGAGCACCCACTGGTCAAGGACATCACCGCGCCCGGCAAAATGGCCGAGGTGGAGGCCTACATAAAAAAGGCCAAGTCCGAGACCGAGATGGACCGGCTGAACGCCGAGCGCGCCAAGACCGGAATATTCACCGGAGCCTACGCCGTCAATCCGGTAAACAATAAAGAGATCCCGGTGTGGATCGCCGATTACGTGATGATGGGATACGGCACCGGGGCCATCATGTGCGTGCCGGGCCACGACGCCAGGGATTTTGAGTTCGCCAGGAAGTTCAACCTTCCAATAATCCAGGTGGTCAGCAAGAACGGCAAGGCCTATGAACTGGCCAAGGCCAAGCCCGAGGAAGGCATAGCAGTCAATTCCGGCCAATACGACGGGCTGAAGACTTCTGAGTTCAAAATTTCCATCACCAAATGGCTGGAGGAACAGAATATCGGGCATCATACGGTCAATTACCGGCTGCGCGACTGGTTGATCTCCCGGCAACGCTATTGGGGCGCGCCGATCCCGATAGTCCATTGCCCCAAATGCGGAGAAGTGCCGGTGCCCGAAGAACAACTGCCGGTGACCCTGCCCGAGGTGGAGAACTACAAGCCCACCGGGACCGGGGAATCGCCTCTGGCGGCTATCCCGGAATTCGTAAATACCAAATGCCCCAAGTGCGGTACAGACGCCAAAAGGGAAACCGACACCATGGGCGGCTATGCCTGCTCATCCTGGTATTTTTTCCGGTTTGCCGACCCAAACAATGACCGGGAGTTTGCCAGTAAAGACAAGATGGCCTACTGGATGCCGGTTGACCTGTATGCCGGCGGCATAGAGCACGCCCGTTCCCACCTGCTGTATGCCAGGTTCTGGACCAAGGTGCTGTACGATGAAGGCTATATAGGCTTCCAGGAATCTTTCCGGATATTAAAGAACCAGGGTTCCCTGCTGGCTTATACCCCGGGAAGAAAGCCCAAAGGCAGCGATGGCGCCAACCCGGATGAAGGATCGGAAAAGATACTGGACTGGATCGTGCTCAAGCCCGAAGACCTGGAGGGTTTTCCCAAGGACCAGATCGTCTGGCGCTGGGCCAGGATGTCCAAGTCCAAGGGTAATGTGGTCACCCCGGAGGAGATCGCCCATAAGTACGGGGTGGACAGCCTGAGGATCTTTGAGATGTTCGTGGCCCCGTTCGAGGATGATGTCCAGTGGTCCGAAGAAAGCCTCAACGGTTCCTATCGCTTCCTGAACCGGACCTGGAAGTGGCTGGATGGGGCCCTGCAGCACTACCGGAAGGACTGGAGGGAGGCTTTGCCCGTTGAAACGACCGGGAGGGAGGCCCAGGTTCGCCGCAAGCTCCACCAGACAATCCGTAAAGTAGGCGGACATATCGATGGATTTCAATTTAACACGGCCATAGCGGCCTTAATGGAGCTTTTGAACGAGATCTACGACTACTGGCAGCCGTCGGAGCAGGGTGGCAAGGGAAATGTCAATGAGTCCGTTTTATCCGAAATACTGGAAAACATGACGCTGATGCTGGCTCCTTTCGCCCCGCATATGGCCGAGGAGCTATGGGAGGCTATAGGAGGCAAAGGCACTATTTACAAGGCAAATTGGCCTATATTTGATGCTAACATTGCCAAAGACAATGAGATAACCCTGGTAATTCAAGTCAATGGCAAAGTACGTGATAAAATGGTCATACCTGCCAATTCTAATGAAGATATCGTAAAGGCTAAAGCATTGGAAAATAAAAAAATAGAAGAATATATTAGAGACAAAACAATAGTTAAAGCATTAGTAATACAAGGCAAGCTAATAAATATAGTTGTCAAGTGATTAACGAAAAAGCCCTCATTTATGAGGGCTTTTTTATTAAAAAGAAAAAATCCCGGCCGGTGCCGCAACCCAGATTGAGGATAGAACGGCAATTATGTTTCCGGAATTCAGTGGCAGACATATTCGGAGACCTGGAAGCAGAGAGACCTTGGAATCTTCAGAGTTAAAAGTTTATCCACCTATTTACAGTCATAGTTTACATAATATTTATTATGGGACAATACGGTTGTGTCTAATTCCACTAAACTGTTGTTTCACGTGCCTTTATCGCTATTACTCAATCACCTTTACTTCCGTAATAACCGGCGGCAACCGAAAATTCTTACTGCCTTCGTACCAACCGGTATTCTTGGCTAATTTGATCTTTATCTGAACCAATACCACATTGTAAAGCTCATTGCCCTCAATTACCCCGTTATCGTCCAGATCCACTTCCTCCAGCCATAATTCCGGGGCCATGGACATGGCTTCCATTTTCTTGGGCATATAAAGGAACCGGCACTCGATAACTTTTACCCCGGCCGGGAATTGCCGGGCCTGGTCAAGATAAAGCATGCTGTCGGCAGAGTCCCAGACTGCGATCACGGAATCCCCGTTTTGCCGGATAACGGTCAGGCTGCTTGCAGTTCCTCCGATCCAACCGAACGATGACGACAGCTGGTTTTCAATGCGTTTAAAAGCTGCATTACACTCATTACCCAACAGGATATTGGTCTGTTGCTTTTGCACCGACCGGCTGAAATTGACCATAACGCTGATTATGGCGCCGACCACGATGGAAAATACAACCAGCGCTATCATCATTTCGATCAGGCTGAATGCCCTGGCCGAAAATCTATTTTGGTTTGTTTTATGACTATGCATTGTTCGTAACTTTTAAGCCTTTTATTCATTACACTAAGCCACCAAGCACGCAAAGATATTTCTTTGGCAAATTGCCACGATTAACCTGCACATGAGTGTCCGCCTTGAAACATAATTGATAAGCCTCTCTGCGACTTTTGATCTTTGTGTGAGATTTATTTGATGAATAGTTTCCGTTTTCTTGTATAAAAGTTTGAAGTTATTCCTCAAGCGTCCCAATTACGGGACCCAAACTCTCCATTGGGCGCTTGCAATATTACCGGGCTTTGCACGGGATGCCTTTCAACAGTCAGGCCGTTCTGGGCAATCGCCACATAAAAGCTGATAGTTTCTCCCGGCCCGGCTCCGATCGCCGTAAATGGTATCATGACCTCTATTATTTTTCCGAGAACTGATTTAACTCCGTTCTCATTCTCCGGGTCATTAAATTTTACGGGGATGGTCTTGGCCGGCTGGCCCTGAAATTCCAGATTTATGCTCAAACCCAGGATCTCGTTTTCATCAGCCTTTTTATGGGGGTCAAGCCGGAGATATAAATTGTCCTGATCAAAGCCAAAATGGACAGTTTCCAGCAGGCTTTGTCCCCGGTGCATGGTCCCGCCGTCCTGTTTAATGTTGTACATCCCGGATCCCGCCCATTCATAAAAATCGCTGACCCGGCCGTCTATGACTGGCGAAATGAAATCTATTGGCTGGTTTATCAGAATATCCAGGCTCTTGCCATGGGAAATAGGGCTGAACAGCTCTTTGGGAGCTTCCACATTAAGCAGTTTGTATATCCTCTGCAAATGACTGCGGTAAAGGATATCAAAACCCTCCAAGTTCTCGCTGGAAAAATTTCCTCCGTACCACCAGCACCAATCGCTGCCCTCGGCGATATGCAGTTCCCTGGTGATCTCCGCCATTACTGCTGAGTCTACCGCATCCTTCTTCCGTTCAATGGCCTGCCGGGCTGCCAGCAGCAGGTTCCAGGCCCGGTTGTCCTCCTCCTGGCCGATCCAGATGGAGAAATCATGGTTGATCCAGGAACCAGGAAAAATCTTTTTCATTGTCCCTGGTTCGGGATTTTGTTCCAGGTACTGGCTGAAAGTGCAGCAGTTCAGTTTGGGGCTTCGGGACAATTGCTGATACAGCTGCTCCAGGAATATCTGCCCGTCAGCGGGATAAGATTCCCAGGCATTCTCACCGTCCAGGATGACCGGGACGATGTGATCCCCCGCCCTGCTGCCGAACGATTCAGCTTTCTTCTCCAGGCGTCTCACCAGGTCCCGGGCCGCAGCCTGGCCGTCCCATCCATAATATGTAAAACCTATCAGGTCGGAAAGCTGCTGGTCGCGGAAGAATAACCGGGCGCCGTCCGCCTGCTCCCAGAGGTGGGAACGGTAAAACAGTCCGGCTTCGCCCGGGTTATCCCGGTTGCGGCCGGCTTTGCCCTGGCTTTGCTCCCATACTTGCTCATCGGTGGCCAGCCACTTTATTCCGGCCTGCCGAATCAGTTCCACCGTCTTTTCGCTGACGCTGCCTTCGGAGGGCCACATCCCCGCCGGCCGCCGGCCGAATAACTTTTCCATGTAATCCAGCCCGTTGTCTATTTGCGCCTTGGCATCAGCCGGATAACTGAATCTTTCGGGCAGAGGTGCCGCCGGCATGCACTCCCGGGCTGTTTCGGTATCGCACAGTAAAGGCAGGATGGGATGATAAAACGGCGATGCGGATATCTCTATGGCCTTTTGACCCCAGGCCTTTTTATAAGCCGGGATAATGCTTTTTAGGATATCCATCTGCTGCTTTAAAAGCCAATCCTTGTCCTCCGGGGTAAAGTTTTTTCCCTTGGCTTTAAGCCTGGCCAATTCCGGTTGTTCCTTAAAATGCAGGGGATCTATCCAGCAAAGGTTGAACCAGACCATCAGATCCAGGATGTCCTGATCGGTAAAGCGCTGGCTGATCTTAGCCAGGCCCGAAGAATGAAAATGCCTCCCCCTTTTCTCCAATAAGGCCAGATACCTGGGATGGGGTTCTACCATGTTGGGCCAGTGGGCCATAAAAAAATCTTTGAGCACAAAACAACGCTCTTCCTCGGTCAGGTCTGAGGCCTGCTTTTGCGATATGATAAAATGATAATCCGCGGCCCGGTCTTCGGTATAATCCAGCAGCTGCTCCAGCAGCCCGGGAACCAGGTTGAAAGACACTTTGACCTCCGGGTATTTCAGGGCGGTGGACAGCATATCATAATAATCCTTCAGTCCATGCAGCCGCACCCAGGGAAGGCGAAAAACCCTGCTATCGGGGATGAGATAGCAGGGTTGATGCATGTGCCATAAGAAGGCTACGTTCAGTTTCGACATGGGATTAAGATGTTAGCCCGGAAGCTGCGCCAATTGTGCCTTTGCCTCTGCGGCGGCCGCAGTGCCGGAATAATCCTTGATAAGCTGTTGATAGGCGGCTTTGGCCTTGTCGTTAAGGTTGCCGGCGGTAAAACAGCGTCCGGCCGATAACAAAGCATTGGTTGCAAGATACTGGTCTTTTGAATATTTTTTTACGATCTCCAGGTATTTTTCTCCGGCCTCGGCCAAACGCCCGGTTTGTTCATAGCAGGCTGCCACTCCGCTTACCGCTGCTGCCGTGATCAGAGGATTGGAACCTCCGGATTTGATGCTTTGTTCATAATATTTAATGGCCTCTTCGTTTTTACGCTGGATAAAATTTATATTGCCCAAATAGACCAGCGCCTCTTTGGCGGACAAACTGGAACCGTGCTTGCTAACTATCTCTTCGTAAGCAGTTTGGGCGTTGGCCATATCGCCGTTAAAATAGGCGGCATGGGCCATGCCTATCATCAGGGCGGCTTCCTTTTCGCTTTTGGCCTGGTTCTGCCCCATTAAAATCAAACCGGCAATTATGACAATGAACGCCGCCGCTACCGCCATGGCTTCGGTGGAATGTTTGCGGACGAAAGTGACCATCTTGATGGCATCGTCGGCGAATTCATCGCGTTTCAATGTGTGTTTGCTGACCTGATGAGACACTTGGCGCTCCTTAAGAATTATTCATTTGTGCTGGTAAAGTTTAATTATATCTGAAACCACCGACACTGTCAAGCCGGTTGCTTCAACCGGTTGCTTCAAAAGGCCGGTTTCTTCAAAAAACCTTTCCATTTATTCACTTAGTTGATAGGCTTCTTAGTTTGACCTCTAAAAAACTGCCGGGAACAGTCATTACACGGTTTGGGATCAGCGCCGGTCAGCCGCAGCGTTGGCGTTGGTGGATGCTCAGAAAATAATCCGTGTAATTTATTGATAGCCCCCATCCATAATAATAAAATTGCATTTAAAAACTCATTCCGACGGATACGGCTTGGATCGTCCCCAATTGTCCCCACGAACGGTAGCCGTATTCCACGGAATAGTCCTGTTTTCCTGCCTGCTTAAAGCAAAGTCCCAAACCTAATTGGGACCGTTCCGGCTTGGTATCGTCTCCGTCATAGCCTAAACGAAGGATCTTTTTATAATTTACGGAAACGGCTCTGGCCCTGATCTGGAACGGCAGACTGGAACTGGATGTTACATAATGCTCTCCCTGCCAGCGCTCTCCGGATTTCAATGTTACCTCCATCCGGTCATTGATTGGGTATACCATCATGGCAAAAGTGCGCCGGGCTTCCAGCGCTTCTAAAATAGAGGCTTTGGTAAGAGTGTCTGCCCAGATCCCGGTTAACGGTATTCTGCCGACAGTATTTGCCCGGTCTCCCAGGTTCGGTCATGGTTGTCCTGATTGGCCGAGGCCCCAACCTGCCAGCCATTGTTAAGAGCCAACAAATAAGCCTTCTCGTAAACATAATCGTTATTCATCACCTCCAGCAAGTCCCTGGTCTGGCTGTAATCCGCATAATAACGAAGATTGTTAAAATTGGGGCAATCGTATGATCCCGGAGTTGGATGATTGAACATGGCCGGACGGTCTAAAGCCGAAATTAACTTATAGGTCTCCAAAAGATCGCCGTAATTATAAGATAAAAGTTTTGGAGCATCGAATATATTGATATGACCGAAGCCGTTGGAACTCCAACGCCCGACCTCCTGCCCGGCTAAAGCCAAAAACTGCCCCGGGGTTGAAAATGTATCGGCTGTTAAACGTAGGTTCTGATACTCGTTAGAACTTATGGAATAATCGGTATAATTATTATGATCGGTCAAAGCCTGAACATCAATCAGGGCACTGTCCCGGGCATAGGCGAAGGCGGTGTCGGGAGTGCTTTCCCCAGATTGCCATAAAAGCATTTAAGCTCCGCCCTGGCTATTCCAAATAGCAAAAATGCTGACGAGAGGATCAGGCCAATTTGTAATGATCGTTTCATTTCGGCCCACATTTGTATGCCAGTCCAATCTGGTGATTTCCCGGCAGCGGCTGGTGTTCGCCTTCATAGGCATAACCAGCCGTGAGTCCAAATGCGGTGATGTCCGTACCCAGCGAGTAACGGGCCTCTCTGCCCTGGCTGGACAGGCCGCCGCGCAGGTTAAAGACATTTGGTTTTATTGCAAATTCTGTCCCAACTTTGTAGCAGACGGTGTGACCCGGCTCTTTACTAGCTTCCACCGAACCAACCAGCCCGGACAGCGGCTCGTAAGCCAGTCCGATAGAAATGCTGCTGGGCAGTTCGTATTGAGTCTCAACTCCCAAGGTTGGATGATTCAAGTTGCGTCCGAAACATCCAATCCTCCACTTGCGGTGAACCTGGGCCAAAAGCCCCACGTCCACTCCGCCGGTAATGGCCGAGCCGAGCCGGTTCTGCCAAAGACGGTAAAGATTCAGATTATAACCGAATGAGAACTGGTCCGTCATGCTGAAACCGTTGGAAAAAGTTAACGACTGGCCGGACTCCCAGTCGCAGCCGGCCTTTTGTCCCGCCAAAGCCATCCCTCCCCACCGGCCCATATTTTTACCCAGGCTGACTGTTTCGTTCATCCATCCGGCGCCCCCCGATTGGCTTTCAACATTTGCCTGGGCCTGCCAGCCTTCCAGTCCGGTAAGCCCGGCCGGATTCCAGCGGATGGCATCCAGTCCGTAGGCCATGCCGGTATAGGCTCCGGCCATTCCGTTGGCCCGGCTCCCCGTCTGCCAGTCCTCAAAGACAGCATAAGAAAAAGTTTGACAAGCTACAACAACAAATAATATTATTGTGATTTTTCTCATAGTCTGACTGGTAGTGCGCCAATTAGATGATGGATATCATTAATAACTAAAACTTCCGTTTGTTGTCTGAATAAAGTTTATTGAGCAGACTTTTATGGAATTTGAAATTCAGAATTTGATTTTCAATAATACCGTATTAACCCTGCAAAGTCAATAGACCTAAATGAAAAGGAAGAGATAAAGTTATTTATCTCTTCCTTTTATGCTTTCAATATTGGTACCCCTGGGCCGAGTTGAACGGCCGACACACGGTTTAGGAAACCGTTGCTCTATCCATCTGAGCTACAGGGGCACATCTTTCAACATTATAACAAAAAAGCAGTAAATATGCAAGCCGGTAATATTTTCGGTTACAATCAGATAACAGGACTATAAGTATTTTAAGGTGCTGAAATGAACTTGCGAAGATTCTATCCGTTAAAACTCGCTTTCCAGTCCAAAATGCACCTTGCCGTTCAAGAAACTATCATCCCGGCCCAAACCGTAAACAATGTTTATCCATCCTATTCTGGTATCCAGTTTGAACCCAAAACCGTAACCAAACCGGTAACCGCGCAGGCTCCTTTCCCGGTCGAAGAAATATCCCAGATCTGCAAAGGGAAACACCATCAAATTTTTGACTGGTTTATACCGGTATTCAAGATTGCTCCAGGCAATCCGATTGGCGATGAACTGTTCCTGGTAATACCCCCTGAGCGATGCTGTCCCGCCCATGGCAAACTGATCGTAGCGGGGAACAGGTTTTTCTCCGGTAATCACCATCCTGCCCTTGATGGCCAAGAATATTTCCTGTCTGACAAAGATTTTTTTACTGATAACCCCATCACCGGTAATTTTGCTAACCGTCAGTTGTTGTGAAGGCTGATAATAGCTCTTGCGGCCGTAATCGGCTTGAACTTTAAGGAAAACATCGTTGGAAAAGGTAGTTTCTTCGGGCTTATGCCATTCTAAAAGCCATGTGGTGCTGTATTTATTGCTTTTTTGGTAGATCAGGGCCGCACCAGGGACTATTCTTTCGTATTCAGCGCCGACCCCAGCCTTAAAGCCTTCCCCCACCGGCATTTTGACCAGCAACCCGGCAGAGGTTTTCACGTAAGCAGAATCCTCAACCATGTGCTTGAGCCCCACCCGGGCGGAGACATCAAAACCAAATAAAAATGGTTCGGAATAATCAATCTCCAGCCGGCTGTTCTCCTTTTGCGGCCTCTCCCACCGGACAGAGGCGCTACGGGCCGTTCCGGCAATATTGCCCAGAAAAAGGTCCAGGGATCCAGCCAGCCAGCCCTTTTGTCCGGCTGAAGGCTGAATGTAAGATGCTGCCCCGAATATCCGATTGAACCGGTCCTCCTTAACCCGGATCAGGATCTGCTGCTGTCCCGTTTCGGATCCGATCAACAGCAGCGGCTGATTAACCTCTATAAACAGGCCGGAACTGTTCAACTGTTTCAACGCTTTTTCCAGATCCAACCGGCTGAAAGGCGAACCCGGATCAAGGCCGGATATTTTAAGCAGGGTCGCCTCTTTGGTGGCCAGATTCCCCTTAAAAGTTATTTTGCTTACTAATACTCGGGTATTTTCCTTTATGCCGAAAGTGATCTGTAGATGATTATTTTCATATTTCAATTCTTTCAAGGATATTTCCGCCTGGGGAAAACCGTTATCGGCATAGGCCAGGCTGATGGCCTCCATATCACGGGTGATGGTGGTGCTATCCAATGCTTCATTCCCGCCGGTGGTCATCAAACCTTGTAGAAAAACGCTGCCAAGGTAGCTATTGCCGTCAAACAAAATGTCGCCCACCAGATAGCGGGGACCTTCTGATATCCGGACCAGGACAGAACTGCTGTCAGCACCGAACTCGGCCCGGCATTCCGCCTGATAATAGCCGGCCCGCCGGTAACTGCCCAGTATGGCTTTACAGCTGGAATCGACATCCTCCCGGGTAACGAAATTTCCCCGGAAAGTCCAAGTATCCAGCAGCTGCTCCCGGGTGAAAGCCCTGTTCCCGCCGAAACCAATGCTATCTATACTGACCGACTGGCCAAAAATACCAGCAGTTGACAGAAATAAAATAAAAATAATATGTAATATTTTTAATCTCATATCAGAAGTTGGCCCTGATCTCAGTCCGGGCATTGTGCAGGACTTTTTTTTGCGGTTCTTTGCGGCCCTCGTAGGAAGCGGAGGCAGTTAAGTAATTGTTCAGTTTATAATCGGTCTGCAATTTCCAGCTTTGGCTTTGGCCTAAAGACCGGCTGACCGAGAACTCCAGGGGAATGACATTTTCATTTTGATCGGCCCGGCGGTATATTTGACTGAATTCCATCCGGAGACTGCCCTTAAGACCCAGTTGGTGCCTGACAAAAGGAGATAGTACCATATCGCGGTAATTCATTCTGGGGATAGTGACATAATAATTCTGCCTGAAAAGGTTCTCCCACAGCATATTGGCCTTGATCCCCAACTCAGTCTGGTTTTTATGAAAATAGCTGATCTCGGCGCCCGCCTTGGTCTCCCTGTTTTCGCTTTCCAGACCGGATTCCATTGACAGGGTGCTGTTATAATTCAGTTCGCCAAAAAACAAGGCTCTGGCCACAGGCCCAAGCTGGGCGGTGATTTCGGCCCGCCCCTCTTTGGAATTTACCGTGATCCTGCGGTTAAGGTACTGGTTGTCGTCGTTCCGCCTGGTACGGTAGTGGAACTTGAAGAAATAACTGCCGGCCGGGTAGTACCAAAGGTCACCGGACAAATCCAGGTTGGCCGAAAGATTGGCAGTTCTATCCCAAAGCGCGCCGGGGGTGAACATCATCATGGCCCCGGACAATTTGCGTCCTGTTTTCAGGCCGGCCGCTCCGCATAGATCCAATTTTAATTTTTGATGCCAGGGCCCAGGAATGGAGATCCCCGGAGAATAACTGAGGTAGCTTTTGGCCGATAGTTCCGCCGCGATCGTGCCGGCCGGTGCTTCTTCGATCTTTTTCAGGTAATTGCCGGCTGTATCCGGATAATAGGATTGGGTTGCCGGATCATAGCTGTAATCACCGGCCCGGTCCGAAACCCGGTAAAAAGTCTCGCGCTTCAAACGGGTCTCGGCGCTGTTGATGGAATAATCCAAACCGGCTTTCAGCGCCTGGGCCAAGCCCCGATAATTAGCCCTGAGCACAGCCAGGTGTGTGTTCAGGCTTTGTCCCGGCACTCCCGGACGGTAGACCAGACGGCGGTAACGATGCTCCAAATCGCCTGATAAAACCCGTCCCGGCAGCAGCCCCAGTTTAGTGGTGAGATCGGTGGCATAGGATTTTGGCTTAAAGGTTTGATCCAAAGAATCTTTTATATAGTCCTCCCTTCGGGAAAGCGCCAACCTGCCTTCGGTAATATCACCCCGTCTTTCCATCCCCAATCCGGCCAAATAATATTTCTGACCGTAACCATTGGCCGAATCTCGTTCCACTTGATCTGTGCCGGCGGAAAAATCAGCCAGGTAGTTCCATCGTAAATATGAAATACCGGCCTCGGCCTGGTGAACATCCCGCCGTCCCAAGGAAGCATTTTCCGGCCAGGCTTGGCCCAGCAAATGCCGGTTAAAGCCGTATTTTAAAAGATACTTCGGAACGGGACGAAATTGCAAGCCGGCCCTGTAGTTCCTGGCCCAGACGGACTGCTCCATATCCAGACGTCCCCATCCGGCTTCGGCCTTCAACATCTCCGGACCCAGGCTTATCTCATATTCAGTAGTTCTCCTAAGCATCCCGACGTTCAGGGCTTTTGTTTCGTTCCAGTTGTACAGTTCCCAACGCTTGGTAAAATCTGGATCGACCGGAACCACGCTTTTTTCAAAATCAGGGTTTACCGCCAGGGTTCGGCCTTTGATCTCAAAACCTCCCCCCCACAGCGTATCCCGTTGCCAGTGAAATTTCGCCGACCCAGAGTAACCCCGGTTGTTTCCATCGTCCCGGGCCGAAAGCAGATTTTTATCCAGATCGCTCCCGGCTCCCTCCAGATCAGCCTGACCTCCCGGCCAGGTCAGATACGCCCCCAAAGTGTATAACCGCGTTTGAGATGGAGCCGCCAGTTTTTTGACGGCCAGGTAGTCTCCCATATTCTTTCCGGCATATACAATGATGCCCAGGCTGTCACGGTAATCGCCCCGGCCGCTGTCCACTTTGGTGAAGGAGACCAGATAATTCCCGGAATCGGGCCCGGCATAGACATAAAACGAATCACGGAACAAATAGTTCCCCTGGCCTGCCTCAACGACAGTGCCGCCGTCGGCCCAATATCTGGAGGTGTCATCTCCAGCCAGATCAAGGATATTTTTGTCGGACCGGCTTAACTCTCCGGCCAAAGGATAGTTGTAATCATCGCCTTCCTGCCGGTACCCGCCTTTGACCTGAATATTTTTCCCCAGCCTCGTGGCAGCGGCGGCCGAATAAAAAGGCCTTTGGTAATTTTGGCCCGAGTATTCGAACTCGGCCATGATCCTGGAGTCGGAGGTGATCAGCCATTGCGGGTTAAAGGACAAAAGCCCGGACTCATAATCCATCTGGTAATCCTGATGCTCGCCTCTTTTCAGCAACTGGCCGTTAAGCCATATTTTCTCGGTGTTGGCTAATATTTTCAAGCCGGATTCGCCGGGAACGGCTGCAAGCTGATAGGGCCCCTGCTTCCCGTTCTGCCCCGTGAAATCTGACCTGGCCTTTTGCCCTTTGGTAACGGCTGCAGCCAGGTCCAGATTGTTTTTTTTGTTAACAATAGCAGCCCTAACCCCCTGGAGCTGCCGTTTCAGTTGGAAATATCCGGTCCCATGGTAATCCAGTTCATAGTCCCCCAAAACAGCTTCCCAGATATTTCCCTGGGCTTTGATATATACTTTCTCGATCTGGCTTAGGTCTTCGGTGCTGCCGGATGACGACAATGGCATGTTTTGGTCCGAAAGGAAAGCGTTTACTTTAAGGGACGGGCTCAATTGGCCGTCGATGCTGACCTGCAGGGCCTGTTCCAGGGAAAAATCCCGGCCCGATCCGGCCGAGATCCCCAGAGACTTGCTTCCGCCGAAACGGACCTGCCCGCTTTTCTCATTGATCCAGCCGCTATAGGACTGGGTGGATGAGGGATCAAAGCCGACAACGGCTTCAATCGTATCCGGCATATTGGCGGTTGATACGGACAACGGCAGATAAACGATCTTGTCCGGAAGATTAAAAGGCAAAGCGCGGTAATAGGCCCGCACCGTGTCGGATGTTTCAAGTGCAACGGAAAAATATATTTCGCCCGTCCGGCAGTCCAGGGCATAATCACGGTTGGGAACCAAAAGACTGTCATTCAAAAGCAGGGAATCGCTGTCTTTAATGATATGCCTGTGCGGCAACCGATAAGAATTGCCGGCAAACCCTCCCGGTATGACGACCTTGGTTCTCCCTGCTGCTCCCTGCCCGGTTAAGGAGGAAAACCAGATCGGGATCATTAGGATCATTATGACATATTTTGTTACAGCCGTTCTCATTCTTCGCTGACATTCAGCAAATATTGATCGGAGGCTACAAAAATACTGCCAAAGGCGCTGCAGGTCACGGACAAGGGGTTGGCAATGGCACAGCCCGCCCCGGGGTAGATCCCTGAAGGCTTGATCTCAAACGAACTCAGTCGGCCCTTGTCCTTTTCGCAGATCCAGAGCACAGATGTTCCCGGCTCAAAACAGATGGCGGACGGTGAAGCTGATGGCGTAACATCCACCTTCCCCAAATAACTGCCGTAGGTGTTGAACACCGTGACTTTGTTTGCTCGGGCGTCGGCAGTAGCCAGGACTGTGCCTGTTCCATCAACCGCCAGGGCATTGGGCCACTGCAAACCTGAATTCCCGGCCATCAGCCGGAAACGCCGGACCTCCTGGCCCTGATTGTCCAATACCGCCACTGTGTTTGACAGATTATCCAGCAAATACAGACTGCCGTCCTTGAGGACCGCTCCGGAAACAAAAGAACTTCCCGAATAGGAAACGATATTTTGTTTTTGGCCCCAGCTGTCAAAATACTGGATGTGCTTGTTCAGGTCATCAACCAGGTAAATGCCATTGGCCGGTCCGTTAAGCAAAAAACTGCGGGCCGAGGAGATGGCAGATTCATAGTTCAGGCTTCCGTCGTTTTTATAACTCACTATTCGCCAGCCGCCGGCGTCGGTCAAAAATATATCCCCCCGGAGACTGGAACACATGGAAGGCCCGACATCATTGATGATTAGCTGGGCAATCTTGAATGCCTGAACCGTTTTGATCTTGTTATCGCCTGGTTCCGGCCTTCGTTGTTCCACAATGGCCGTGCAGGATATAAAAACAAGCGGGCAAACCAGAATATAAAACCAGCGCCTCATAAAATCCTTCACTTTCATTAACACAGAAAATCCTCCGTCCTGATTCTTCTTTTTGTTGACGGAGGATGCTCTGCACTTTGATAGCTCGTCTATTTTAAAAATTACGCAAAAGCGTCAGGGTAATAGTCTCCGGCTGGTAGGAATAGCATTCCAAACGCCAGTCAGGTTCCTGTGTCAATTTGGTCCTTTGCTTGTTAAAGCGTTTAGCCAGTCTGGCGGCGTTAACGGCCGACAACATATGATTAAGCACGGAAGCGCCGACCGAATAGCTGATCCGATGCAAGGCAGTCCGGCTTTTGACCCTTAACCCGCGGTAATAAAACCATTGGCCGTAATCCTGCCATTCCCAGGAGTCTTCGGAAGGATAAAGTTTATCCGCCACATAGGCCTGCTGGGCAGCCGGATCGTAGGGATATAGTTCCCGGGCCTGCCGCCATTGGTCCTCGTTATACCAATAACTGTTGGGCCATTCATAAACGTTCTGATAATAAAAATCATCCGTCCGGCCGGGATTGGAACCAGCCTGCTGGGCAGCATAAGCGATATAGTCGCGGCGCCGCATGTCGCCCTGAAATTTATTGTACCAGGCGGCCGACCAGATCACTGCTTCGGTGGTTACGAAGCCTTTGGTATACGCTTTTTTGCCAACATAATATTCGCCGGAACCCGGGACCAATAAAGAGAGAAAAAATGCCTTCCGGGCGGATTTCCTGTATTTCCTTGGGAGAACAGGTTTACTGCTGTCAGGCCCCATCGCAGAGGCGGCGGTATCAGGAATCGTCTTCTCAATAGTGGCGGTGGGGCTTACTTTGGAACTGTCGGAAGATTGGTCTGTCTGGCCATAGGCCTGAAAAATGCAAAAAGATATCAGCGTTATTAAAAATAGTGTCTTTTTCATTTGATCACCGCCGCTTTGCAAATTTTGGTTTTGACAGTGGCTCCGTCATTTGCCTCCACTCGTATGATATAAACGCCGGAAGCAATATTTTCCAGGCTCCAGATAACTTCGTTTTCGGTCAAAGCCTGTCCCGGTTGGCTGTACTGGCGGACCAGTTCTCCGGCCAGGTTGAATATTTTAACGTCGATCTCGGCCTTATTTTCCAGGTAGAACCGGATGACCGCTTTTTCACCCCGGGCCGGGCTGGGGTAAACGTAGGCATTTTTAATCAGCTCGCCCGAATTGACCGGCAAAGGATGCACGGCCGGGTCCCAGTTCATAAATCCGGTATGGGCCTGGTTGCCGCAGAACATCGGCCAGGTTAGGCGGGAAGCAGTTACCGGGGATCCGATGCTCCAAACATATAAATTGCCGTCGTCGCATCCTACCGCCAGTTCGATGTCTGAACTGTCTCCGTCCAGGTCGGTCAGTAAAGGCGTGGAATATATCTTTCCGCCAGCCGTCAGGGGGAATCCAGCCGCATTGGTACTGTTGCCATTGAAGGCGTAAACCCGGCCGTCGGGAGAACCTATTATTATCTCAGGCAAACCGTCGTTGTCCACATCGGCTGTCACTGGAGATGACTGGACATTCAGCGATTCGGAAATTACTTTTGGGAAACCAGAAATCAGCGTGCCGTTATAGTTATAGGTGTAAAGTTTGGTTCCGATGGCTGCCGCTATTTCCAGATAGCCGTCTCCATCCAGATCGCCCAAAGCCGGAGACGCCACGGCGGTCTGGGTTTGGTTATAGATTTGAACAGGCCAGCCGGTAATGGTTCGCCCCAGTTTATCAATTACTGTAACTTCAACCACAATTTCATTTTCATATTCATTACTAGGTGCTTTGGGACACGCCACTATCTCGGGGCTGCCGTCCCGGTTTACGTCACCGATGGCGGTGGAAGCCGAGACCCAATCTACAAATGCTCGATGGTACGGGAAACCGGGAAGCAAATCACCATTCCCTTTGAAGGCAAATATCCTGCTGTCACCGGAAAGAACTACGATTTCTTGACCGGGAGAAGCGGGGTCAAGCTCTGCTGCCGAAACAGTAGCCCTGGTTTCCATGTCTAAACCCCTTGGAAAGCCGGTTACCCGGCGGCCGTCATGGTGCCAGGCATAAAGGCTGTCGTCATCGCAGGCTACTATGATCTCCAAGGTATCATCGCCGTTGATGTCGGCCAAAGTCGGCGAGGAAAATATCGGGCCGGAGGTTTTAACAGGAAAACCGCTGCTAAAACTGGCGCCTATAAAATCGTAAGTGTTTAAATATCTGGTCGTATCGACGATAGTAGTTTCAGGGAAAAGGCGGAACCCATAGAGCCACCCCTCTGTGTTCGAGTAGGCAGCCGAGATGAACACTGACTGCTCTTGGAATGCATACAATGATCCAACTGCAGGAGATGAGTAAATGTTTCCCCGGACCTTTGCAATTACGCCTCTAAGAAAAACCGTATCATTTGTCGCGACAATTACTGTATCGGGGTTAGATCCACAAGGTGTACCATCGCTCTTCAAGGCATATAGGTATCCGTTATTGCCGGGGAGCAACAATAATTTCATTATGGTATCCGTACCCAGCGAAGTGGTAATATAATTCGGGCTGTTCCAATCCACCGTCTGACCTAGGTCATACGGGAAACCCGGCAGGCTCCATCCTACTTTCACCCGAGCGCTCAGGCTCTCGGACGGTGCAGTGATTCCGGAGATGGAAATATGGGTATACGAACCGTCATTGGCCGTGGTGGGCGGATCGCTGCCGTCATCTAACCTGTCATTGTTGCCGGCATAGTAGGCGTCGTAAGGACTGGCAAAAGTGGAATAAGGCGAGCCGCCCCAGCGCTGCAGATCCTGGACGTGATCAGCCTCCAACAGATAAATGGCTTTGATGTCACCGGTTTCCAGGCTGTTGTCAAACCACCTTTGGCTGATAAGATTTTCGTCCACATGGTAAACCAAAAGCCCTCCGGCATCCAGTTCAAAGGGCAGCGACATATCGTAGTCGTTTACTTTCACCAGGACTCCGTTGCGCCATTCCCTGGCCCCATTGCAATCTGCCGTAATAGAATCAATTATGGCGCTGTTAGGGTCCACCCAAGCCCGGCGGTTTTCAATCAGGTAATACTCGTGTGAATTGATCGGTATTTTAACGATGGCATCCGGGGTTTTGGCTACCCAGTCAAAAGCGATCTGGTTGTTATCGCCAGGCTTTAGAGTCAAGGGCTGCGACCAGCCCAGAAAAACCTTGCACCAGGCCGAAAGATGCGGCGGCACAAAGGCGTTCATGTTCCACGATCCCCAGGACATCAACTCCCATTCGCCCAAACCCACCGAATACATGGAATAATCATAAAGATCCGGCAAACCCAGCTGGTGGCCGAACTCGTGGGCTATCTCGCCCTGTGAACCCAGCACCATCCCGTCCTGGCTTTGGGTCTCGGCAGCGATTATCCCTTCATAAATTGTATCGGCTCCGGCCTTGATTATGATTGGACTTGAGCTGTCCATCTGCAAAAATACTGATGGAATGTCGGCGCCGTAGGGGTCGGTCTGCCAGCAGGAACCGGCATGGAACACCATCACGGCTTTTGGGACTTTTGTGGACCCGCTTCCGGTGCTAAAACTGCAGTTACCGGAATCATTGCCGGCGGCATCCACGGCATCCCGCAGCAGAACATACAACCCGGCCCCCCAGTTTGCTCCCCCGTTGTAAAAATCGCTGTAAAAGGACATCTGATGGGGCAAAGTATAGGCGGCGGTATCGGCCTTGGGCCATTGCTCAAATTCTATCCACAACTGACTGTCGGATACCGCCCAGTAGTAATTGCGCAAGGCCAGCATCTGATTATGGATGTATAGGCTGTCGTGAGGCGGCTCATAATCCAGATTATGGCCGTTAAGGTAGTTGTTATCGATATACATCGGTTGGCCGTTTCCCGCGTAGTCAAAATGCCCGTTGCCAGTTGTGTTGGAATCATCATCCAATTGGAACTGGGCCTTGATAGCCAGAACATGAATGGTGTCCACATTTGCCGCCTTGCTCCGGCCTTTGCTTTTGGAAACTTCCCTGACCCGGCCCAGCAGGTTCATTTTGGATACGGCATCCTTGTACTGGCGGGGCTGCTGTTTGATTTTATCCAAAATCGGACGAGAGGTTTTCCACTGCTGTTTTAAATCTTGCAGGTCTCCGGCGCCGGCTACGGTACATGCCATGAGGAACAACAGCCACGGCAATCTCAGCCAACGCCGGTTAAATATGGCGATCATATTATAACTCGACTGAAAGTGAGAATTTTTTATTGTATTTCTGTAATTCACCGCCGGGCTCCAGGGAAAAATCGAATGTTATATTTCTATACCCCACTCCGGCGCCAAAAGTATTGGCCGGGCCTAAATCGAAATTCCCTTTATCGTCGGTACCGATGCGGCCAATTCTGTCATAAACCAAACCATAACGCAGAGATAATGAAGCGGCGCCCATATAGCTGTATTCAAAACCCAGATGACTTACAGTCTCTTCCAGTTCTTCCCTCCAAGGCCGGTCGTTAACCACCAGCATCTTGGTGATATCATAAGCGGCTGTCAGTTTGGCCCAGCGGCCGTCCAGGATCTTATAGGCAGTGCCGACCCGGAGATTGCGGGAAAGGGGGTCGGCCTGCTCGGCGTCAATGTATTCCAGCTTGGGACCGATATTTTGAAGATTGGCTCCGAAAGACAGTCCCTTAAATGGCCCCCGGTACAGTAATCCAAAATCCAAAGCCCAGGTGGTGGCCACACCCGTGCCCTCCTCTCCCGGTGCCCCGAACGGCGCCAGATGGGAATGGATCAATTTTAAATTTACTCCGCCAGCCAGGTCTTTGAATATCTCGTTGCCGTAAGAAAGACTGGGGGAAAATTCATAACTGGAAAACTCGCCGTAGTTTTCGCTATTGGGACCGGTATGCTGACTGGTGCCTTCGGAGATAAAGATGACGTTGCCACCAAACACGCCCCAGTCCTTGTAGGGCTGGACATAGGAGATGTACTCATAATACATATCGCCCACATCGGCCCAGATATCGGAAAGCCAGGGGGAATGCATCAAAGAAGCATAGCTCTTATCCTTTCCGATTTTCACCAGATCTGAGGGATATAATGCTTCCAATAACATCCGGTTCAATTTGCGCAAATCATTCTGGCTCAGATTCCCGGGGCCTTCTGCCAAAAGTTCCTGGGCTTCGACCGGGAACGGATTATTTGCCCACTGTTCCTGCTGGTAAAAATCAGTCCGGGATAGGCTTAGGTTAATTTCGGCCAGCAATAACTGCCGGCCTTCGATGGGTACTCCCTGGCCATTAAAATGATTGTCTAACTCGGCCAAAGCTTTTGGCCCCATCAGGCCTTTAAGATACTGAAAAGGATTGGATTTCTTTTGGGAGGCCACGAACCATTCCGGATAATATTCGGCAAGCAGAGCCCGGTTTAGAACGGCGGTATTTCCTGAGGAACCCAGTCCCATAAGGTTTTGCAGATGTTGGCTTGGGTTGCGGCCGCCCGGGGCCGGTTGGCGGACGAGCTGTGAATCGGAGAGGACATTGTTGTTAATCTCATCCAACCAAAGCCTTTGTTCTGCTTCGGCCAGGGGGCCTTCGCCGGCATACTGTAAAAATATCTGACCGATGGTTTCTTTTGTTCTTGCCTGAATATAAGCGGCCAGAGAATCTCCCATGTCAAATGCTTTATATGGCGTTATGGTTTCATTCAATATTATGGTTCTATTCAACAAGGATTCCATCGCTACCCGGTTAAGCAGTCGCATGTCTTCCTGCGAAAGTTCGGCAGTCTGGAGTTTAAGTAAATCTGGATAGGCTTGGAGCAAGAGATCCTGATTCCAAGAGTAAAGCGCTCCGCCTTTGAGACTTTTGTCGGCCAGAACTGAGGTTTCTGGTTTTAAGGCTACATTTTTAAATCTTTGTTCCTTGTAAAAATCAGACTGCCGGCAGACATTGTTCAGGGCAGCGGCTAAAATTGACTTCAGGCTGTCCGCATGGCTGTCCTGGTATTTTCGGGATAAAAAGATTTTGGCTTTTCCCGTCATCTGGCCGTAAATATACTGGGAAACCGGATTGGCCCGGCCTTTGATTTTCTGGGCCAATACCTGAGGATCAACTATATTTGAAACCGCAAAGCCCAGACTATCCGGGCGCATACGGTATTTGGCCAATACTTCTGTCGCCTGTTCCGGGATGGCGATATCACCCCAGCTAATTGTTTTATAAACAGCCCGGCCGTTGATTTGTTTATTCAACGCATACGCCAAATTTGCCTTGGCCTGGCTGTCCAAGGAATCGCCCGCCTGATGCCCGGTGATGATGGCTCTGGCGTCTTCGTTTAACAAAGGCAATATGTTTTTACCGGCCAGACCCGCGGTGTCGGCCAGCGCGGCAATTAGTTTATTCCAGTCGGCGATGTCGGATATACATAATAATGGGGTTCCTGAAAGTTTTATTACCATTCCTTCGGGATCTTTAAAATCATCCCGGGAAAAAACATTTCTCTCCGGCAAATTCTTAAAGCTGTTCAAGAACCTGTTCCAATCCCTGATGTCATGAGAGTTCAACCGGGGATCGTTTCTTTTTAAAAAAGCCAGGCCCGCCGGATTATAATAGGTGGCGGTGGCATCGTCGGCAATGGCGCAGAAGGCGCTGCCCATGCCGCTGGGACGGGCGCCGGGCCGGATCAGCAAAAATATGGCCCCGCCCTCCGATATGGCCCAAGCCGGCGCTGTCGACGACAATATTATCGCCGTAGTCAGGAAAAGTTTGATTTTTGTGGTTAGCATTTCCTTTTCTCCCGTTAATTATTAAATTTATTATTTCATTACAACCATTTTGCCGATGGCACTAGCTTCCCCCGATTGTCCCTTGACCGTGATTTTGTAAAAATAGACGCCATTGGCTAAAAGGCTTCCGTCGGCATCGCGTCCGTCCCAGTATATTTGATGATAGCCAAAACTTCTGCCGTTTTGAGCCAGGGTTTTGATCATCCGGCCGCCGATGGTATAAATTTTTATGGTAACATCGCCTTCCTGATACAGATTAAAAGTAAAGCAGGTGCTCTGCCTGAACGGGTTGGGATAGTTGTAAACCCCGTCAATCTTATTTTCTCCGGATGAAGCCAGGACATTCAAGTTAATCTCCAAAACGCCTTTATTGGAAGCTAGATCGCAGGCCGACAACCTTAATTTATTGCTCCCAATTTTAAAATTTTCAGGAACAGTCCACAAGGCTTGCCCGGAATTGGTGCTGCCTATATCAAAGATAAAATCATCGCTGAGATTTTTTAATTCCTTGTCATTTATCAGCAATTGCACCTGGTCGGTCTGAGATGCCGAAAAAGGAATTACATTAAGTCCCGCGTCGTCTCTTACTTTTACGGCCAGCCGGGAGGATGTTCCCACCGGATCTCCGTTGATCAGCTTTACATCATTGGCCCACAATTCTATGTTTGGTTTGACGGTGTCGGACAAAGCAGCAGTGTCGGTTCCGCCGATCCAGAGGTCGCCGCCCAAAACGCCGCTGACGTCGGCATTTGAACCCCAGGCATAAACACCAAGCCTTGCGCCGGACAGAGTCTCGGACCTTAGAGAAGAAATATTTGGCAGGATAAAACTTGCGCTTAAACTGTCGTTTTGGACCATGGCTCCAAACTTGACTAACGGCTGACCTGGAATTTTGAACTTTAGCGAGTGAGTATATAAAGAACTGTCCGTCCGGACGGCATCGTAAAGAGTAAGCAGGGCTTGACCGTTAAAGGAGCTTGTCAACCCGCTTATTTTGCCTTTTACCGAATAAAGCCCCCGGCTTTTCAAGGTATCATCATTTAAAACCAGACTGCAAACTCCGGCCGGTTTGGCCAAATACAAAGCCGGATCCCCCATTAAAATGTAGAGATGATTACCCCCTGAGGCTAACTTGCCATTGTAAACAGCCTGTCCTATATCATATGGACGTTTGAATAAGCTGTCATAAATACCTTTGGCCAAATTAAAATTGCCATTAGAACCAGTCCCCCGAGTAGCGCCTACGGTAGCAATGGCTCCCCCGCCGCTTTTGACCACCAGGGAGGTGCCGATGGATTCGTAACGGTTCATGTCAAACCGGGAAGTTCCGCAGGTTCCCATGACCACCAAAGGCAATTTGTCGCCGTTGGCCAGGTTGGCCACATCTGTATCCCGGAAATACCATTCATGACCCCAGACCCAATATGCCCCGTGGCCAAAAAAGTTGATAATCCCGGCCCCTATATTCCAATTGCTGATCAGGGCATTGCGAGCATCCGATTTATGTTTATCCGAATCCATAGGATATTCCCGCATTACCCCATATACCTTTTCTATGTCGTAACTGTCCGGCAGACTGTATTGAGCCAAAGATTCCGAATCGGTAGTATGAATTGTTTCACCGCTGTAGGAGCCGCCGGATACAAACTCATCATCGGCCACCAAAATAGCCCGGTTGCGCCATTGCATATCCCCGGATGCTGATTTGTAACGGAAAACTTTATTCACAACCGTCCAGGCTTCATCGGCGTTCTTGGCAGGTATCCGGGCCAATATAAGCTGCGGCAGGTTTAAGCCGTTCAAGCGCACATACCAGTCGTCGAATGTATCAAAGAGGTATTCACCCAACTCCAGTCTTAATCCATCTTCCTGGTGAGTGGGAATAAAATTATGCCGGCCCCAGGTTTTGTCTATTTCCCGGTAATCGTAACTGCCGTCCCCGAACAACAGGCATCTTTTGGGATTGGGGCCGTTGGAGTTCAAATAAATATGATCCAGAAACTTACGGATGGCCGAGGGATCTTTTAAGCCGAAGCTGAATTCATTGTAAATCCAAGAGAGTTTGACAGCCGCCATTGGCTGTAGGCGGGATTCGCCGGCATGCAAGTTCAGCAAGGCCTGGACTTGGGGCCAGAATTCATCGGCTGTGATCACCAGATAATTAACGGTTAAGTACTTCTGCCTTAAATTTTGAGACGCATAAGGCTCGATTTTAACCGGCCTCTGCCAGCCAGGACTTGCGGCCGCCCAATAAAAGCGGCCTTTCCGCCAGACATCTTCAAACTCAGAATATGATTGATAGATGCGATCACTCTTAATGTTGACCGGTTTTTCGGGATTGCTGATATCCAGAATTGTCAAGCTGTCGCTGGCAAAGCCGGTCAGGCGGAATCGATAAGGCTGTCCGGCCAGTGAATCGGCCCGAAATTTCAGATTGTAATTAAAGGCTTGATAATTGCGGCGGTAATAAACTTCGAACCAGTTCAAATATACTATATCCATTGTATCGGCAGCGTCTCGGTCCAACTGCAGATTAATTGTATTATTAGAAGCAGGTATATCTGGTAGAATTAAAGAATCGGAAAAGGGACCTGAGTCAGGACCGGCGGTCCACTTTTTTCCATTGTAAAGTATTCCGTTAACACCCCAGTTTAAATGATGATTGCCATTAGTACCAGACCTGTAATCTATTTTTATCCTTGCCGAACCCGGCATGGCATAAGATAAATCAAACGGCAGGCTGTAGTCGTGGTAAGCTTCCCCGGTCATCCGCTTCAAACTTAACCAGTACCACAGTTCTCCGGAATTGAAGGGATTGAAAGCATCCTGTTCAAAGTGCAGGGTGTCGTTGAAACTTTGAGGAGCGATGTAATTTAAGGAAATCGGGCGGCAATCGCGCTCAGCCATCCTTAAGCCGGCGGTACCTCCCCAGCAAAGCCAGTAGCTGTTGGTCTCGCCGTAAGGATTATAAAAATGGCCGTTGAGCAAGGCGCTGTTTTTATCCCATCCGGCCAGGCTTTGGCCGAAAAAAACTATCTGGTCGCCGGCATCAAACTTGCCATCCTGCTCTCCTTTTACCATGATGCTCATCTGCTTCAGGCTGTCAGCAGTCGGCGGAATGTATGACTTTGAAAAGGCCCGCGATCCGCCGTTGTATATTTTTATGGTCCGGGGATCTATGATGTCCGGATTGATGCCGTTCCGTTTTAGGTAATTGTAATCCATCCGGTAAATTCCCTGACTGACCACAGACAGTTTGTACCAAACGGGAGCAGCGGCAAAAGGATCGTCAGCTTTGGCTCCGGACTTGGAATATTCTGCCAGCCAGCTTTTGGATTGGGAGTAATTGATTATTTGATCGGCCAGGATCGGCCCGTAGACTTCATCATCACTGATCACACTGGGGCGGCCGGGAATATCCCAGGTTACCTGCACCTGAATACTGCGATAAATCCTTAACTTTTTTGAGACCGGGTCATATTGGGTGGGATAAACTTTTACCCAAGCCACCCGGTGACGCCTTAGCATGTCCACGAAATGAAGCAGTACTGGAGTTTGCGGAAATAACCCCTTGCTTTGATAGTAGTTATCGTTTTTGCGATAAACATAACTGCCCAAATCGTTTTGCCCCTTTGCCTCTAAGAATGGGACCGGGGCCAGATCTATGCCGGAATATTCGTCATACTCACCGGAAAGCATTTTGACTTCAACCCGGGCGTTCTGGGGAATTCCTACCATCACTTGCCGATACAAACTGATAGGCTGGCCCGGCTCCCCTTCAGTTTGACAGCCGGATATTGATGGTCTGGTCTGTCCCAGGTCGTTTAGTGTAAAGCTGACTGGGGCAAAATGGCAGGAGATCAAAGCTTCGCTGTCGCCTGACTTCAAAAGCTTTATTTGGGCCAGGGCCGGAACGGACATAAACCCAATGGTACAGATGATTATGATTTGTTTTTTGGTCATAAAAGATAAAAATTAAAAGCCGGCATCAGTTGATTGATACCGGCTAAATAAGGCAAAATTCGTTGCCTAAAAAGAGATACTGCCGAGCCGATATCAGGGTACGGTAAAAAGGCGATTCTATAAATTTTAAATCCCTGTTTAATCCCTGACATTGAACGGCTCTAATACAAATATCTCTTTATGGTTTCTTTTGTTAACATGATAACTATAACCTAAAACAGGCGGTTTGTCAAGGGTCTGACTTTAAGTTTGTGGCGATTATTTTTTCTGTTATCGCATCAACAAATTAGCGTAAAATCCCCAAATTATTTTCCTGGCCAGCAGAGCAATAACAGCCCCCATTGCCAAAAACGGACCGAAAGGAACCATGGCTTTGGCAGGCTGGCTTTGATTTTGGACATCAAATACTTCGGAGGTCTTTTTAAGCTTTCCTAGCAACATCAGGGGAACTCCGGCCAAAGTGCCCAGCAGAAATGATAGGAACAAGACCATCAGCACAGCCTGCCAGCCCACAAAAGCACCGATGAAGGCCGCCAGTTTGATATCGCCCCCGCCCATGGCCTCCTGTTTGAATATCTTTTCCCCGCCCCAAGCCGAAAGCCAGATCAGCCCGCCTCCCACCAAAATACCCGTCAGGCTGTCGAGCCAGGGCCAGAAACCGAAGGGATCGTCAAAACCGAAAAGAGAAAGGTTAAGAGCAGGATAGAATGTCCCTGCCATCCCGAAAGCCAGACCCAGGCTAATACCAGGAAAGCTCAAGATATCCGGAATGATGTAATGCCGGATGTCTATGGCCGAGATCACCAGCAATGCCCACAAGAACGGCAGGTAACCGGCCAGCCTCCAGTCAAGGCCGAATTTTAAATAAGCGGCGGCAAAAAGCAGCCCTCCCGACAGCTCTACTAACGAATATTGTACGGAGATCCTCTTTTGACACTGGCTGCATTTGCCCCGTAAGATCAGATAGCTGATAACCGGAATATTCTGGTGCCATTTGATGGCTGCGCCGCAGTCCGGACAATGCGAAGGTTTGACCACCACCCCCTCCCGTCGTGGTATCCGCCAGATGCAGACATTGGCAAAGGAGCCGAAAATCAGCCCGAATAAAAAAAATATTAATGTAATTGCCATGAGTTTTAACTTCCGTTATTTATTGTGGAACGATGATCCCGCCAAGATCGTAATCCCAGGCCCGGTCTATCCTAACTTCAGCAAAGTTCCCCGGGGTAAGCACCTTATTTGTTTGGATATATATCTTGCCGTCCACCTCGGGAGCCTCGGCATAACTGCGGCCATAATAACTGTAGCCTTTTTTAAACGGAACGACCGAGTTTTTTTCAACCGTCCCTTCCACCAACACCTGGAATATTTTGCGAACTCTGATGTTATTACAGCGATAAGATATTTTCTGTTGCAGGCCCATCAGTTCATCGCGCCGATTTTGCCTGAGGGACAATGCCACTTGTTTTTTAAAATTGCAGGCCCTCGTACCTGGTTCGGCAGAAAAGGCAAAGGCCCCCAGCCTTTCAAATTTCTGCCGGGAAACAAAATCCAGCAGTTTCTCAAATTCGTTTTTGGTTTCGCCGGGAAAGCCGGTCATAAAGGCCGTTCTTACTGCCAGGCCGGGCAGTTCGCTCCGCAACTTAGACATCAATGATTCCAATTTTTCGCTATCCGTTCTGCGATTCATGGCTTTTAAAATCGGGCCTTCGCTGTGCTGCATCGGGATGTCCAGATATTTAACGGCTTTCAAACTATTCTTGAGTGACCTGATCAGTTTTTGGTCATAATGGGCCGGATGGGTGTACAACAGTCGGACCCATTCCAGGCCTTTGATCTTATCCAGCCGTGACAGCAGATCCCCTAATTTTCTTTCCCCGTACAGGTCCAGTCCGTAGTTGGTGGTATCTTGGGCGATCAGGTTGATTTCTTTGACGCCTTGGGATGTCAGTATTCTGGCCTCAGCTACGAGATCTTTCATCGGCCGGCTGCGGAATCTTCCCCTAATTTTTGGAATGAGGCAATAGGAACAATTGTTATCACAGCCGTCGGCTAGGCGGAGATAGGCCCAACCCGGCCCGGTAGTCAAAACGCGATTGTGATAGAATTGGCCTGAATAATCGCAGCTGGTTTTGGAGACAGACAGTTTTTTGGTGCCGGCCACGGCTGAAACGATGTCATTGTAGCCGTGCACTCCGACCAGTGAGTCAATCTCCGGAATTTCGCGCAACAGTTTTTTGCCCATTCGTTGCACCAGACAGCCGGTGACCACTAAACGAAAACCGATTTTTCCCTTATGCCGGGCTATGATAGCAATTTCGGATAAAGCCTCGCTGACGGATTCCCGCAAAAAACCGCAGGTGTTAATAATGGCTGCGTCGGCCCGAGAAAGGTCGCTGGTTACTTGATACCCGGCCTGAAAGAGTTGGCCGATCATAGCCTCGGTATCCACCCGGTTCTTGGAACAGCCAAGTGAAACTAGATATGCCTTGCGGCTATACAATGGCCTGGCAGAATTACTCATAGTTAATCATTGATCAAGGATGTCCTTGTATTCGGCGCAATATCTTTTGCGTTGGCAGGATTCACAATGCTTCCCCATCCATAATTCGTCGTATTGCTTCATGATTTTGTCAACCAGATATTTATCCGAAGTAATGAAGCCCGATTCGAAATTCCTTCTATCGTCTGATTTGGCCCCCATCCCGGCCCCGGTCAGGTTGGCGCTGCCAGAGTAGGCAAAACTGCCGTCTACAATGACCGCTTTAAAATGGACCCTGGGGCAAAGCAACCTCTCCAATCCTTCTATTAGGTCGGGATAGCGGTCAAAATCTTTCCGGAAGTTCGGCCCCGGCTCCTTGGCATGGATCAGTCTTAGTTCCACCCCCCTTTGGCAAAGTTCTGACAATATTTTCAAAAAAGGCGCCATCCGTTTGCCTTCCGCTACATAAAGGTCCTTAAGGTCCGAAGTGGCCAGCCACAGGTATTTTTGGGCCTTGGGTATTTGCTCTAAAATGACCTTTTGGTATATCTGTCCGTCGGTGATGAATTCAAGACCATTAGAGATGCTCATTTAGGCGGCCTCACCAATTTCCCGCTGGCAAATGCCAGTATGTCTCCCTGCCGGCTGGTTATCTCGGAATAGGCTTCGACTACCCGGCCCTTGTCTTGGATAACCTGCCCTTTTAAAATTACCTCCTGACCGATCTTTACCGGACGCTTGAACCTGACCGTCAGCTCGGCGGTCACCGCGCCGGAAGCCCCGCCTCCGCCCTCGGAACCGCCCACGGCGTGAGCCAGGGCCTCGTCCAGCAGGGTGGAAACAATGCCGCCGTGCAATATCCCCTGCCAGCCCTGGTATTTCTGCTCCGGGACAAACGCTGCCCGGCAGGTTCCCGGCTGAGGATAGTTGAACTTCAGTTGCAGGCCGTCGGGATTTTTTCTCCCGCAGGCAAAACATCCCTTGTCATCGATCAGATTTTTATTGTTGTCCATTATGATTTTCTGTTCTCAGCCGCTTACCGAAATCACTTCCTCGTAGGTGGTCAAACCTTCCATCATTTTCTGCAAAGCCACTTGTTTAAGGGGAACCATGCCGGCGGCGGCGGCCGTCTTGTATATCTCGTTAAGGCTGGTGTTATCAGAGGTCAGCACCGATTTCAAATTGTCGGTCATCTCCATCACTTCAAATATCCCGATCCGGCCCTTGTAGCCCGTTCCCCGGCAGTCCACGCAGCCCTCGCCGTAGTAAATCTTGGCCGGATGCTCCCCGGCAGAAAAGCCCTCGAAATCTTCGGGATTGGCTGTCCGCTCCCGGCGGCAATTAGGGCAGATCCGGCGTACTAAACGTTGGGCCATCACGCCCACCACGGTCGAGGAGATCAGATAATAGGGTATGCCTATATCCAAAAGACGGACCATGGCCGAAGGAGCGTCGTTGGTATGTAAAGTGGAAAGCACCAGATGTCCGGTCAAGGCCGCCTGAATGGCGTGTTCGGCGGTTTCCCGGTCGCGGATCTCGCCCACCATGATGATGTCGGGGTCCTGGCGCAGGATGCTGGGAAGAATGGTGGAAAATGTTACCCCGGCCGCCGGCTGGACCCCGATCTGGTTGAACTCCTCGATCACCATTTCAATGGGGTCCTCCACCGAGATGATGTTGACCTCGGGCGAGGATAGGGCTTTTAGCAAGGAGTACAAAGTAGTGGTCTTGCCAGAACCGGTGGGGCCGGTCACCAAAATTATTCCATTAGGCCTCCGGATGAAGGCGCTGTAGGTCTGGTATTCCCGGGGATAAAAACCCAGCTGGTCCAGGTCCTGCATCAGTATCTCGGGGGTCGAAGATCCTGATTACCATTTTTTCTCCGAAGGTCACCGGGACGGTGGAAATCCTCAGCTCGATGTCCTTGCCGGCATAGTTGGTCTTGATCCGGCCGTCCTGGGGCCTTCGTTTGTCGGCGATGTTCATCCGGGACATGATCTTTATCCGGGAAATGATCGGGGCATGGAGGTTGCGGGGGATGGTGTAAATGTAATGCAGCATCCCGTCGATCCGGA
Organism: candidate division TA06 bacterium; assembly: GCA_016208585.1. Classification (NCBI taxonomy): domain Bacteria; species candidate division TA06 bacterium. Next base: position 44,895 of record JACQXR010000034.1, read on the forward strand.
GCCGGAGGTATGATTTGTCCCGTTTGGGCTCGATGTGGATGTCGCTGGCCCGCTGTTCAAAGGCGTAATGCAGCAGGTATTCCACCGCGCTGGTGACGTGCTGATCGTTGGCTTCGATAATCCTCCTGCCCCTTCAGCTTTACGAACTGTTCCAGGTTGTTGAACTCGTCCGAAATGATCCGGTCGTTCTCGGCCGCCCGCACCGAGGCCCTGAAGCCGTAGAATTCGCGGACGATCTTCAGGATGTCGGTCTTGGAACTGAGCACGATTTTTATCTTGATGCCCCGGGCGTTCTGCAGGCTTTCCACTATCTCCATATTGGAAGGGTCGGCCACCGCCATGGTCACCGTGCCGCCCTCCTCTTCCAGGGGCACTATCAGATGACGGATGGCATAGGGCCGGGCCACGTGCGAAGTGACCACGTCTAACTGCAGTTTCAGCGGGTCTATCTTGCGGTAGGGAATGTTCAGTTCCTGGGCCACGGCCTGGGTAATCATATCCTCGGTCAGATACCTGCCCGGCTGCCCCGGGACCTGGATATTGAGCGAGGAGATGACCTCGGCCGGAGTGATAATGTTAGCGGCCTGGTGCAGCCTGCGGCTGTACGCCGATTCCTGGTATTTCTGCAGCTTGGCCCACTGGGCCGGGGCCTTTACCAGTATCTCCCGGTGCTGGTCAGGAGTAATCCGGCCGCATTTAAGCAGCATCTGGGCCACCTGTTCCAGGGTAAGGTGAGTTGAAACGGTCATATCATTCTCGTTAAATATTGATCAGTTGGAGGACCGGGGCAGGTCAAATTTAATTGGTTCGGGAATGAATACCTCGTGCACGCAGGCCAGGGCGTAGTTATCTGTCATCCCGGCGATGTAATCGCTGACGATCACTGCGACCGGGGGCTGCTCCTCGTCGTAAACGTCGGCCAGCTTCTGGACGTGGCGTCCGAAGCGGCGGAACAGCGGCACCGGGTCGGCATCGTATTCCGGGTAATCCCGGCCGTATTTCTGATATGCCTGGTTGAGTTCATCAAACAGGGTCCTCAATATTTTTTCGCAGAACATCCCGTACTCCTCCAACGGGGCCGAGGTGTAGATGTTCTTCAGGTTGAAATCATACAGGGCCCGCATCAGCGGGCGGTGGCGGCCGGAGAAGGAGATGGCCCCGGTCTTTTGCGATTCGGCGATGATGTCGTTGACTAATGTGTCTATGATCTCGCCGTTCTTGCGGCCCAGTATTTCCTTGATATTTGCCGGAACTTCGTCCTCGTTGATGATCCCTGCTCGGATGCCGTCCTCGATGTCCCGGCCCAGATAGCTGATCTTGTCGGACATCCGCACGATGCAGCCTTCGTAAGTGCTGGGATAAATGCCCAACTTTTTGATGGTTCTCAGATCGACCTGCTCTTGGCGGGGATGGATCTGCTTTTCGTATTTTTCTCCGCAGTGGCAGATGATCCCGTCCCGGACACCGTAGGTTAAATTTAGACCGGCCCCGTCGTTGGCCAGCTTGTCCACCACCCGCAGGGCGTAAAGCTCGTGATTGAACCCGCCGTAAGTTTTAAGCAAATCGTCCAGCACTTCCTCGCCCCGGTGGCCGAACGGCGCATGGCCCAGATCGTGCCCCAGCGAGATGGCCTGAGCCAGGTCCACATCCAACCCCAGCACCCGGCAGATGGCGGCGGCGATGGTGGCCACGTGCAGAGTGTGCTCCATCCGGGTGCAGACGTGGTCGTTATCGGGCGAGAAGAAGACCTGGGTCTTGTGTTTTAGCCGGCGGAACGGCATGGAATGGATGATGGCCGTCTGGTCCCGGAAATAGGGCCCCCGGATATCCTCTTCCCGGGCCTTAAGCCGTTGGATATAGGTTTCAGGCGATAAGGGATTTTTCAGGTCTTTCATTTTATCTCTCGTCTATAAGCCTTGATATTTTATCAAAGGCGTAGCAGACCCCGGGTGCTACCCATGGATGAATGCGTGTCGTGAATTATCGGTATAAAATTGTTGTTTACCGAGGACGTGTAATCCCGCCGTAGGCGGGTAAATTAGGTCAAGTGCCACGGGCTTCCGCCTGTGGGTATCTACTTTCAGGCCGCCGGCTGTTTCGTCTTCCATCTTTTATGCACCCAGTACCAGTGGTCGGGATGGCTGATCACAAATTGTTCCAGCTGGGAAGTGAAATGTTTTGTCAGGCGCAGTATCTCCGCCTGTTTTTCGTTTTTGGTATCGGCGTAAAAAGGCGGATTAAGATACCCAATATGCCTTCCTCCTTCCTGCCGGACGATGGCCCCGGTGATGAGAGCCGCGCCGGTCTTAAGGGCAAAGACGGCCGGGCCCCTGGTGGTGGAGGCTTTTTGCCCCAGAAAATCGACGAAAACTCCGTCCTGTCCGGCATCCTGGTCCGAAAGCATGGCCACGAAATGGTTTTGCCGCAAAGCGGTCAGCACTTCCCGGACAGCGTCTTTTTTGAAGATGATATTGACGTTTTTTGACTGGCGCAGGGAATTGAGCGCCTCGTCAACATATTTATTATGCTGGGGATAGACCACTACCGAAAAATGATAACCGCTGTTAGCGATAGCGGCGGCATGCGCTTCCCAATTGCCAAAATGCCCGCTTATTAATATCCCTCCCCGGCCGTTTTTTACAACCTGATCAAAATATTCGGTATTTCTAAGTTCTACTTTATCCTTAATTCTTTGACAGTCAGACTTTTTAAAACGCAACAACTCCACCAAATTCTTTCCCAGATTTTGGTAAAGGCTGATCGTTATCCGGAGATTTTCAGCATGGTTGTTACCGGGAAAAGCCCGCGCTAAATTATCCAGGGCCATTTTACGCCGCACTCTCAGGGCAAGGGCCATTTTGCCCAAGGTAGCGCCGACACTCAAAGCTGTTTTCTCAGGCAGAAGGTTTACCCACCAACCCAGAAAGATCAGCAGCCAGTATTGCAGTATGTAGCCGATGTTTTTCATTAATATTTCCTGGATTCCCGATGTCTCGGGAATGACATGAGTCATTATAAAACAACTTAATTCCCAATTTAGAAAGTGGTATAAAATCAGCGCGTATCTGCGTCAATCCGCGCCTGCGCGCTGCAGCCCCCGGGGCGTAAGCGCGTCCCATTCGGTTTCACCGTCCCAGCAGCTTGGCCACCGGGCTGCGTTTCTGATAGACGGCGTGCCGGGGGCAAACCTCGCTGCAGCACAGGCAATTGATGCACAGTTTATAGTTGAATTCGGGCACCGGGCCAACCGAGGCCAAAGCGCTGACCGGGCAGCTCTCCACGCAGTAACCGCAGTTGATGCACATTGTTGGATCGATGGCCGGCCGCACCCAGAACAATTTAGCTGCGTATTTGGCCAGAAAACCGGGAATGAACGAGTAGAACCAGTTGGGCGGCCAGATGAAGTCCTTGAGCGGATCGTAACGGTCCCCTAAAACCTCTACATTCTTCAGATCGGCCTCCCCCAGGTTTTGGCGGTAAGCGATTTTTGTAGTGGGGATGTCCAGCGGTTTTTTGCCCAACAGATGCGCCGCCAGGGCATCCACTGCCACCCCGTCGGATCCGGCCAGGATCATGCCCAACTGGCGCGGCTTACCGGCCGAAGGGCCGAACCCCTCCAGGCCGGTCACGGCATCCACGATGTTTAAATGCGGCCGGGCCAGGGCGTATATATCCGCCACGAGTTTGGAAAAATCCCACGGTTTGGGGGCCTGCTTGTGGTACATGGATTTTTTAAGGCCGGGGATCACTCCATACATGTTCTTAACCGCCCCGGTCATCAAGGTCAGGCTGTGGGTCTTTAATTTAGGCAGGTTGATGACGACATCGGCGTCCAGCACCGGTTTGGCGATGTGGTATTTTTTGCCGTTAAACTCCTTTTGACTGACCCCGGATTTCTCGAAACTGACCAATTCCACTTGATGCCTGCGGCAAACATCCAGCATCCCGGTAATGCTCCAGAATTCATCCAGGCTTTTGAAAGCCCCGGCCGGGCTGTCGCCCACCAAAGGAATCCCCCCGGCCCCTTTTACCAGGATGATGACCGCTTCCACCACCGCCGGGTGGGTGGTGATGGCCTGGTTGGGGGGTTGGGCCGAAAGGAGGTTCGGCTTAAGCAGCACCTTCTGGCCGGGCTTGACAAAGGCGGATATGCCGCCCAAAAAATCCACGGCCTTTTTTACCGCGGCGTCAACCTCTGGTTGGTTGTATGATTGGCATTTGACTAAGGAGATTTGAGGCATGGCATTCAATCTTGTTGGTTACATTATACCATAAAATAAACCCATGTCAATTTTAAAACGCCATAAAAAAACAACGACCGGCAAACGCCGGCCATTGTTTTTTACTGAATTCCGGTTAGAGGGTACTTAACCCTGGTAATATCTTTGGCAACCCCGGTTATATCTTTCCTGACCTTGGTTGCAGACCTTCTAACATAGGTTACAGCCTTGCCAACCCAGGTCAGATGTTTCCTAACCTTGGTAAGAACCATTCTCCCCCAGGTAAGAATCATTCTGACCTTGGTAATAACCCTTCTGACCAAGGTTATAACTTATAACCTTGGTCAGAACCTTTCTAACCTTGGTGCCTCCTTCTATGTTTCGGTTTTACCTGTAGGGGCAATTGCCCTTACGATATTTGTCCAAAGGGGAAATCAGTTCCCTTTCTCCTTCAACTCCGCCAGCCTGGCCTGGCTCAGTTCCGACAAATTTTTTTCCAGCTCCGGGTGCTCGGCCAGAAAATCCTTGAAATCATAATTGTTGATGAATATCAGGTCTCCCTCGGTCCTGGCCGCCACCGTGGCGGTGCGGGGCACATCGGCCAGCAGGGCGATCTCGCCGAAGGGGTCGCCTTTTTTCAATGTGGCCACCACGGAGGAATCATCGCCGCCCAGCACTTCCAGCTCGCCTTCCATCACCACGTAAAAACACTGCCCGATCTCGCCTCGGCGGATCACCACCTGCCCGGGCCTCACCGAAAGATACTGGACCATGCCCAACAGCTTGGTCAGCGAATCCGGGGCCAGCCGGCCAAAAAAGTCGCTGTCCTTCAGGGCATTAACGGTGGACAGAGCGTGCAGTATCTCCTCGCCCTGTTCCAGCACCAGGGTCATGGTGGTCCGGTCGCAGACCTCGTCCGGGCCGAAATACTGGATAGGGCCGGGATAAATATAGTCCGCCGACAACATCCATTTGTCCTGCTGCCTGGCGAAGACCTTAAACGGCTCTCCTTCCAGTTCCACCAGGGCCTTTTTGATCACCGGCACGTCCTGGCCGTGGCGGCGCTCCACCGCCATCATTGAGGCCAGGGACTGCCCGCCCGGGACCCACTCGGAAGACGGTTTCATCAGATTTTTGACCATAGCGATGTAGCCGGTCTTCTCCGCTCCCAGCAGAGCCCCGGCGGTGTAACCCAGGCTGTAGGCGTAATCGGCGTCGAAGTTGGATGGCGCGGCGCACCGTCCCTCGTAGCCGAAGAAATGGTTTTGGGCCGCGTATTTCCCCCGGTATTTCCCCTCGGCCTTCCATTCCCTTAAAAGATCGCCCACCATGTCTATCAACAGTTTCTCGGTCTCGATCTTGGAGACCTGGACGTTGCCGTGGGGGTCGCGGTCCTCCAACAGCTCCCACTGCAGTTCGTCGGGCAGCTGGCCGTAGGCCTGGGCCGAGGCCGCCGACAGCTTGCTGTTCAGGAACTGGTGTTTGTCCTTGGTGGTGGGCAGGAAGTTGAAATATTCGTGATGTCCCGAAAGGATCTCGTTGAGCTCGGTTATCAGGACTTTGATCTCGGGGATGAACTCGATCAGGCCTTCCGGCACCACCACCACCCCGAAATTCATTCTTTCCTCGGCCCGGTCCCTTACCAGGCCGGCGATCTGCTCTACTATCTGCTTTAGGCTTAGGTTTTGGGCCGCCACTTCCTCGGAGATTATGGTCAGGTTGGGGTGGCACTGCAGGGCGCATTCCAGGGCGATGTGCGAGGCAGAACGGCCCATCACCCGCACAAAATGCCAGTATTTCTGGGCCGAGTTGCAATCTCTGAGGATGTTGCCCAGCAACTCGGTGTAGACCTTAGTGGCGGTGTCAAAGCCGAAGGATATCTCGATCTGCCCGTTCTTCAGGTCGCCGTCTATGGTCTTGGGGCAGCCGATTACGTTGATCTCGGCTTCGTGCCGGAGAAAATATTCGGCCAAGAGACAGGCGTTGGTGTTGGAGTCGTCGCCGCCCACTATCGCCAGCCCGGTGATCCCTAAGTCCCGGCAGTTTTGGGCCACTTTGACGAACTGCTCCTCCTGGTCCAACTTGGTGCGCCCGGTGCGGATCAGGTCAAATCCCCCGGTATTGCGGTATTCGTCAATCAGGCCGGAGGTCAACAATTGATATTTATTGTCCACCAAACCCCCGCCGCCCCCCAGAAAACCGTATAGTTTGCTTTGGGGGTTGGCGGTGGTTAGGAAATCAAACAATCCGGCGATCACGTTGTGCCCGCCCGGAGCCTGACCTCCGGAAAAGATCACCCCCACATTCAGCGGCTTGTACTGCCGCTTTTGATCTGGCTCAAACAGCACCGGTTTGAAGGCCACGCTCTTGGGAAAAGCCCTGGAAATGATCTCGTTCTGGGAGGCCTGTTTGCCCGTTTCGACAGCCCTCAGCCGGGGACCGTTCTGGATGAAGATCTTCGGAAGTTTGGGCCGGTAACCAGCCCGGTGTTTTTGTAAAACGGAGATTTCTGACATTGGTTCTCCTATTTTTATGGAAGAAATGACGATTTTAACAACCTTTTAGTTTAACACTACCAAAGGTTTATGTCAATAAAAATCGGTAACAAATTTGAATGACCACCTGGGAAATTATAATCCGCAGATTTTCACAGATTATCACGATTTACCCACGTTAATTCAACTAGTTTAACGGAAATATAATTGTTATAACCTGCGTTAATCTGTGGACGAAAAGCGTATTCAATCCAGAGGAGCCGCGGCCGCGGTCAGGGCCAGCACCTGCGAGGCACCGGCAGCCAGAAGAGACGAGGCGCATGATCCTATGGTGGCTCCGGTGGTCAGCACGTCGTCTATCAAAATTATGCGCTTGCCCTTGACTAATTCCGGCTTCTTGACGGTAAAAATATCCCTGACATTTTCCAGCCGCTGCTGTTTGTTAAGCTTGGTCTGGGTCCGGTTATGCCTGGCTCTGAAAATTATTTTTTCGGGGCAGGGCTTGTTCAAAAGCTTTCCCAAAGCCTGAGCCAGAAGCTGGGCCTGGTTGTAGCCCCGCTCCCTTTTGCGGGCCGGATGCAGCGGCACCGCCAGTATCAGATCGGCCGTTTGGTAATGGCCCGCCCCGGCCAATAACTGTTCCATGTAACCGGAAAACTTCTTTACCACCGAACGGCGGTCCGAGTATTTCAGGAGATGGATCGCATCGGCCAGCGGCGCCTTGAAAGGCCCGATGACCCGAATGTCGGCGCAGGCCCAGTCCGGGACCCTGCACTTGGGGCAAAGCAGGGGAGCTTGATCTTCAGATACCGACGGCACCTGCATCCCGCAGCGCTGGCAACTTTGGGCTTCCCATCTTTCCAGGGAATCCCAGCAGGTATCGCAGATCAATCCGCTCTTTTGCTGCAGCATATTCTTGTGGCAGGAAGCGCAGAACGGGGGAAAGATGAAATTCAGCAGGCTGTGAAATAGTGATTTGAGCATCTGGCGATCGAAGCTACGCTGGACTGTTTGAACTCATCCCCTGCCCCCTTCTCTTTCCAGAGAAGGGGAATGAAAGGGGTTGAGTTATTATACGTTTTTAAAAAAGTGAAGTCAGGTTAAAAACAAAGGGAAAGCAAGAATCTTTTCTCGCCTTCCCTTCTCTCTGTTTTCAGCCGGAGTTAAAAGTTAAATTTTAAAGCCAGCCTGGTGGAAAACTTCTTCCTGGTCAGATAGCTGTCGTCGTCCTGTTTTTCATAAGCGACTTGATACGTAAGATACATCCACAGCTTCCAATAAGCCTGGTAGCCGATATCGGTTGTTACCAGCATGTTCTCTTTTTTGGCGAACAGGTCTGACAGGCTTTGGATATTCTTCTGGTCGTAATAGGCCCGGACATCGCCCTTGGGAATCAGGTCCGGGGCGTTGGCCTCGATGTGCAGGATGCCGGTGCTGTCCGCTCCCCGGGTCTTGTAACCGCTGCCCATGATCCGGACTTTGCCTATGACGTTGCCCGAGATCTCGCCGTAGGTGCCGTTCCTGGCCTCGGTGACCTCGTTTATCGATGCGCTCTTCCATGTTGGAATGGAATCCACCACCCGGAAGCGGTCCACTTCGTAGAACATGTCAAAATACTGAGGGAGGAATCTCTGTCCCAGGAAGCGTTGCTCCAGTTTGGCTCCCAAGGTTACTGCGTTGCCGGGGAAAGAAATTAGGGCCGAAATGCCAACCGCACTGCCATGTCCGAACTCTTTTATCTGGCCGAAATCGTAATAGATCCGGCTGGCCAGGATGCTGATATTGATGATGGGCAGCCCCAAGTCGGCGCCGAAGGCAGTCACACCATCCTTGTTGGCCTTGTCCTGGTCGGGGTCAACGTCGCTGACCACCGTTCCGCCTAATTCAAACCCTTTGGCGATGGGGATTCCGGTGTTGGCCAGGGGGCAGACGAAGCCCCGGAAACCGTAAAGCTCGGACCGCCCGAAGTTGGAGATCATGGACTGGAAGCCGAACATGGTCGGGGCATCTCCCCAAGGAAACTTCAGATTAAGCTCCATCCCGATCTTGCGGTTTAGATCGTCGGCCCGGTTGTTGTAGTTGTTCATTAAAAAGCCGTTGCCCAGAGTGGTGGCATCCAATGCTCCCACCCGGGTGTAGAACTTGTCCGGCTTGCTGCCCCAGCTGATATAGCGGACTAACCGCGCCATCTTGCTGGCCGGCTTCCATTCATTCTTACGCAGGTTGCCGTCTTTGTCTATCAGCAAAGTTACGTCCAGGCCCACCCCCAGCTTGGAGAACCTCAGCTCCGGCGCCAGCTGCAGGGTAAAATAGGGTTTTCCGTCGATCATGGTGAAGCCCAGGCCTCCGGTGAAGCTGGAAGTGCTGTCATTGACGGCCCCGGGCAGGACCTGGGCAAAACCGGTGCCTAGGGCGGCAGCCAGAATAAGAACTAATAATAGAGTCTTTTTCATGTCGGGCTCCTGATAAAATTGATGGTTGTTGTTAGCAAATATTTCCTTTTATTATACTATAATAGCCTTTATCTGTCAACTCCAAATATGAAAATAAAAAGACTTGCCAGGCCTTTATGGCCCATGGAATCCAAACAAAAAGACCAGACTTTCGCCTGGTCTTAAATGGTGGCACGGGACAGAGTTGAACTGCCGACGCAGGGATTTTCAGTCCCTCGCTCTACCGCCTGAGCTACCGTGCCAACTATCTATTATTTCTTGAACGGCCTCATGGCTTTTTAAGGATTTTAAATATTTTCCCCTTAAAAGAGCAGCCGACTTGTCCGAAAATGTTTCAGTATATACTATCTCCAAAGGCCTGCGATATCTTGTGGCTATAACGCCGCCAGATTTAAAAGCCTTACTTGCAAACACGCTGTGCTGCCTATGTAAAATCTTTTATCCTTCAGGCTCCGAAGCACGTATACAAAATATTCATTCATTTTAACTGCCGACGCCCCCGATTTATCGGGGCGCCCTACCGCCTGAGCTACCGTGCCGCTTTCCTATATATTATTATTCTTAATTCTTCATTGAGGCTTTACGCATGTCGGAATGAATATTCATACACTGGAAAGCTCTACCTGTAAGCTCTTAGACTTCCCTCACTCTTCTCTCTTTCCAGTCATTTTCTGTATGGTGATGACGGTTTTTGCGCTGCCGCCGAACATGGTGTTTGGTTCGATAACGATACCCTCATCGGGCATAGGCAGTTTTCCTTTGAGCGGAATCATGTATCGGCCCCCCTGAGCGGCCGGCTTGATCTTCAGCTTTTGTCCATAGAAGGCGGCGACTTTGGACGGTGGATCCGTTGTGAGATACAAATACATTGCATAATCGTTGCCGGCCGACATGCCGGCAGAAGCGTCTGCGTTAAATTTAGCGCCGGGATACACAGGAGCGCCAAGGTCCTTTGCAGTTGGTGGCTTACTTTTTAGAGACTTAGCTCGTTCCTCGACCTCCTTGTCCATTTGCACCTCGGTCTCTTCCCGCACTGCCTCCTCCGACTTTTCAGTCGTGGCGGTAATCCGGATGCTTGTGGCCGTCGCATATTTCTTCGGCGCCAGCACCAAACTCTCGTCCATGATATTTATGTAAAAGGTGGTGAGATCATTGTTGCTCTCCTTCTGATACCAACTAATCCAGCCGGCTTCGATCCATTTCCCGGGTGCGCGCGGTTTCCGATTTTTCATCAGGCTCTGTTTCATCCAGGTGCCTGTATGTTGGGTTAATCCAGATCCGGAGAAACATCCCTCGGGTTCATAGTTAGCGTCGTCAAAATCCTCATCCGTATAGTAGTCAATTCGATGCACTACTGGTGATATTGCACCTCGTTCGAGTCCTCTTGGGTCTATATCTGGCGCCCCCTCTTTTGCGCCAATCTTCTGAAGATAGAAACGGAACACTTCCTCCGGCGATGCGCTCGTTTTGTACACCTTCAACACACCGCTTCGCACATTCGGACTGATCTCCCCACCCTGTTCGCTCTTCAAGGCAGACTCTTTGTCCGTATCACGGACTGCGCCGGGAAAAACTGGTATCTCCTTTTCTGACTTTGGCACCTGAGCAGCAAGACGCGAAACACTGCTTACAGAAATGAATAGTACCCAAAGCAGAACTGATCCAGCTGCGATAATTCTTTTTGCACTCATCTCTTCCTCCTTTCATTGATAGGTTAATATGGGGCTGTTTTTTAACCTCAAAAATGCGCAATATGCAACAAAAAACCTCCCAAAGCATTGTAAATACTGATTCCGTATTTTAGGGTCACTTACAAAAACGATCCAAATTGTAGATTTTCCGGTTGAGCATTTTATGAACCTGCTCAAACTC